>NZ_KV821982.1:73495-148879 GCF_001815805.1 Streptococcus sp. HMSC072D05 | reverse complement strand
AAGTTAGGAGGTCTTTATTTAATGATTATAGTATACACAGTCATCCTTAAACTCAACTTAAATCCTCTCGCTTTTTTATTAATTTTTAAAACTATGGATTGGAGCTGGGATTTGCCCACCGCGAGAGATGAAATCAACAGACGAAGCCCCGTTGACCTTCATAACTGGAGCTGTCCCTAGCAAGCCTCCAAACTCAATCATATCGCCTTCTTTGCCCTTTGGAATAATACGGACGGCCGTTGTTTTCATGTTAATGACACCAATTGCCGCCTCATCCGCAATCATAGCTGCAATGGTTTCAGCAGGCGTATCTTCCGGAATGGCAATCATATCCAGCCCAACAGAACAGATAGCCGTCATGGCTTCTAGTTTCTCTAAATTCAGAGAGCCATCTTGTACCGCACCAATCATCCCCTCATCTTCAGAAACGGGGATAAAAGCACCTGACAAGCCACCGACTTGGTTACAAGCCATCACTCCGCCCTTCTTAACTTGGTCATTCAAAAGAGCGAGGGCAGCCGTCGTCCCATGCGTACCAACTGTTTCTAGGCCCATTTCCTCAAGGACACGAGCCACAGAATCGCCAACTGCAGGAGTTGGTGCCAAGCTTAGGTCGACAATCCCAAAGTCAACACCCAGTCTCTCGCTGGCCATTTGACCGACTAGCTGACCAATACGAGTAATCTTAAAGGCTGTTTTCTTGACCGTCTCAGCTACAACATCAAAACTCTGACCACGAACTTTCTCCAAGGCGCGTTTGACAACACCAGGACCTGAAACACCAACATTGATGATAACATCTGCTTCCCCAACACCATGGAAAGCCCCTGCCATAAAAGGATTGTCCTCAACAGCATTAGCAAATACGACCAACTTGGCCGCACCCATATCTGATAGCGCAGCTGTTTCCTTGATGATACGCCCCATATCAGCGACCGCAGTCATGTTGATACCTGACTTGGTCGAGCCAATGTTAACAGACGAACAAACCTTGTCTGTCTCAGCTAGAGCGCGCGGGATAGAATTGATGAGAATTTCATCACCTTTTTGATAACCCTTTTGTACCAAGGCAGAGAATCCACCAATAAAATCAACACCGATCTCCTTGGCAGCCTTGTCAAGAGCCTTTGCCAAAACAAGATAGTCCGTCGCATCAGTCGCTGCACCAATTAAAGAAATCGGAGTCACCGATACTCGTTTATTAACAATAGGAATCCCAAGTTCTGCAGCAATTTCGTCTCCTACAGCCACTAAATTTGCAGCTTTAGTGGTGATTTTTTGGTAAATCTTTTCAGCAGCACGTTCAATATCTGGATCAATACAATCCAAAAGGGAAATCCCCATGGTGATGGTTCTGATATCGAAGTTCTGCTCCTCGATCATGGCAATGGTTTCTGTAACTTGTCTAATATCCATAGCCACCTCCTAGATATTATACATAGCGTCAAAAATCGCCGCACTTTGAATATTTATTTTGACATTCAAGGTCTGACCGAAAGTTTCAAACTCATTTCGAAGATAAGTGAAATCCTGTTTTTCGTCACTAGAAACGACCGCCATCATAGTAAAGTATTCATCCAACACCGTCTGAGAAATATCGTCAATATTCAAACCCAACTCTGCAATCTTAGTAGACACGCCTGCAACGATCCCAGCCTTGTCCTTACCAACCACTGTAATAATAGCCTTCATCCTTATACCCCATTTCTACGATTTTTAGAAAACCTGAACGTTTTTGATTTTCTTTTTTCCTAGTATAGCATATTTCCATAGAAAATACTAAAAAACGCCTGCTTACGAAGTTGTTCTTAAGAAAAAAACAATTTCGTAAACAAGCGTCTACCCTATCAAATGATGATGAGTGTTCCCGCTAGGACATAAGTCCCAGCGGTAGACCAGAGCTAGACTAAGAGCACAAGACTCCATCATCATAACACTCAACAAAATTGATGATTTTATACTAATTCGATGATCGCCATTGGCGCAGCATCACCACGACGTGGTTCAGTTTTAAGGATACGAGTGTATCCACCGTTACGTTCAGCATAACGAGGTGCGATTTCTGAGAACAATTTTTGAAGTGCTGTAGTAGAAGTGTACTTATCAGTTGCTTCATCATAGTTTTCAGATGCGATTTCATTACGTACGAAAGCAGCTGCTTGACGACGTGCATGCAAATCACCACGTTTACCTAGAGTAATCATTTTTTCAACAGTTTTACGGATTTCTTTAGCACGAGCTTCAGTTGTCACGATTGATTCGTTGATCAAAAGGTCAGTTGTCAAATCGCGAAGCATTGCTTTACGTTGTGAGCTAGTGCGTCCTAGTTTACGGTAAGCCATGTATTCCTCCTTTATTTATCTTTTAATCCAAGACCCAAGTCAATGAGTTTGAGTTTCACTTCTTCCAAACTCTTGCGTCCAAGATTTCGTACCTTCATCATCTCTGCTTCAGATTTTTCTGTCAAATCATGCACAGTATTGATACCGGCACGTTTCAAACAGTTGTATGAACGCACAGACAAGTCCAGTTCCTCAATCGTACGATCCAAAATACGATCGTCAGATTCAGTATCAGCTTCTTTCATCACTTCAGTTGACTTAGCAATCTCAGTAAGATTTGTAAACAAATCAAGATGTTCTGTCAAGATACGCGCTGAAAGCCCTAAAGCATCTTCTGGAATAATTGTTCCATTAGTCAAGATTTCAAGGGTTAATTTGTCAAATCCATCATTGCTACCTACACGAGCAGGCTCTACTTGATAGTTGACTTTTGTAACTGGTGTATAAATAGAATCTACAGCAAGTGTTCCAACTGGTGCATTATCTTTTTTGTTTTCATCAGCAGGTACATATCCACGACCACTGTTAACAGTCATTGTCGCTTTTAGAGAAGAACCTTCACCGATTGTAAAGAGATAATGATCTGGATTTACAATCTCAATATCACTATCAGTCAAAATGTCTCCAGCTGTAATTTCAGCAGGACCTTCAACGTCAAGTTCAATGATTTTTTCGTCTTCAACGTATGATTTCACTGCAATCCCTTTAATGTTCAGAATGATTTGCATCACGTCTTCACGAACACCTGGGACTGTGTCAAACTCATGCAAGACACCTTCAATGTTGATAGATGTCACTGCTGCTCCTGGTAGAGAAGCTAGTAGTACACGACGAAGAGAGTTACCAAGAGTTGTACCGTAGCCACGTTCAAGTGGTTCGATTACAAACTTGCCATAATCTTTATTCTCATCAATTTTTGTTATATTTGGTTTTTCAAACTCAATCATTTAGTTACTCCCTCTTAAACGAAAAGCAGTGTAATGCGATGATTATACACGGCGACGTTTTGGAGGACGAGCACCATTGTGTGGCACTGGAGTCACATCACGAATTGCTGTTACTTCAAGACCAGCGGCAGCAAGCGCACGAATAGCTGACTCACGACCAGAACCTGGACCTTTTACAGTAACTTCAACTGATTTAAGACCGTGTTCTTGTGCAGATTTAGCAGCAGCTTCAGAAGCCATTTGAGCAGCGAATGGTGTAGATTTACGAGAACCTTTGAAACCAAGAGCACCAGCTGATGACCAAGCAATTGCATTACCATGCACATCAGTAATCATAACAATAGTGTTATTAAATGTAGCGTGAATATGAGCAATACCAGATTCGATATTCTTTTTCACACGACGTTTACGTGTTGGTTTAGCCAAGACTTTTACCTCCTATATTATTTTTTCTTACCAGCAATCGCAACAGCTTTACCTTTACGAGTGCGAGCGTTGTTTTTGGTGTTTTGTCCACGGACAGGAAGTCCACGACGGTGACGAATACCACGGTAAGAACCGATTTCCATCAAACGTTTGATGTTCAAGTTTACTTCACGACGAAGGTCACCTTCAACTTTGATTGCATCCACTTCACGACGGATAGCATCTTCTTGATCTGACGTAAGGTCACGTACACGAACATCTTCTGAAATTCCAGCAGCAGCCAAAATTTTCTTAGATGTTGCAAGTCCGATACCATAAACGTAAGTTAATGAGATTACTACGCGTTTGTCATTTGGAATGTCAACTCCAGCAATACGAGCCATGTTTTCTCCTTTCTATCTTATCCTTGACGTTGTTTGTGTTTTGGATTTGCTGGGCAAATTACCATAACACGACCATTACGACGAATTACTTTACAGTATTCGCAAATTGGTTTGACCGATGGTCTTACTTTCATTTCTTATCCCTCCAAGTTTTTCGATTATTTAAAGCGGTAAGTGATACGTCCACGTGTCAAGTCATATGGACTCATCTCGACAGTAACACGATCTCCCGCTAAAATACGAATATAGTTTTTACGAATTTTACCAGAAACTGTTGCTAAAATCTGATGTCCATTTTCAAGTTCAACCGTAAACATTGCGTTAGGCATTGTATCGACTACTTTGCCTTCAACTTCAATCACATCGTCTTTTGCCACGCAAAAGCACCTCCATAAATTTCGATTTGATGCCTCTAAACATAGAGACAACAATTATAAGTCAGACTATCTCAGTATAACATTTGTAGCGATTTTTTGCAAGTGTGAAAAACGCTTTATTTCAAATTTGTCAATACTTTTTCGATGTCTTTGAACACATCATTGATATCTTGATTTCCTTCGATATCGTGGACCAAACCTTTGGCACGGTAGTGAGCAATGATTGGTTCACCTTGTGCAATATTCACATCCAAACGACGCTTAACTGTCTCCGGTTTGTCATCTTCGCGTTGGTAGTAATCTTCTTCTTTGTAGTCAACTGGTGGGTTGAAAACTTTGTGGAAGGTTTCACCTGTTTCGCGGTGGATGATGCGGCCACTCAAACGTTCCAAGAGAGAGTCTGGGTTCACTTCGATGTTGATCACACCTTCTAGTTCGATACCAAGTTCAGCCAATGTTTTGTCCAAGGCATGCGCTTGTTCAATCGTACGTGGGTAACCATCCAACAAGAAACCTGTTTCCTTGATGTCGTCCTGCGAAAGGCGTTCTTTAACGATTCCATTTGTAACTTCATCTGGAACCAACTCACCTTTGTCGATGTATGACTTTGCAAGTACACCCATTTCAGTTTGATTTGCCATAGCAGCACGGAACATATCTCCAGTTGAAATGTGTGCCACGTGGAATTGCTCCACAATTTTAGCTGCTTGCGTTCCCTTACCTGCTCCAGGTAAGCCCATAATCAAAAGATTCATGATAGGATCTCCTTATTTTGTATTTAAATAGAAGCAGAAATCTCTTTCAACCCCTATTTAAAAACAAAATAGAAGAGGGGAGACGAAAATCTCTCTGATAGATAGATCTTCATACTCCACTCTCTAAGCAAAAGTAATTTTGCTTTTATTCTGTTTTATCCATGAAACCAACATACTTACGTTTCAATAGGTAACCTTCTAGCTGTTTGATTCCTTCGATACCAGTTGAGATAATGATCAAAAGACTAGTTCCCCCAAAAGCAACAGCTTCTGAAAGACCAAAGACATCTTTTGCCACAATCGGCAAGATTGAAATCACACCAAGGAAGATTGATCCGACCGTCGCAAGGCGACGAAGAAGTTTCGACATGAATTCTTCAGTTCCCTTACCAGGACGGACACCATGAATGTAGGCTCCACTTTTTTGCAAGTTTTCTGCTGCTTTCTCTGGATTGATCTGTACAAATGTATAGAAGAATGTAAAGAGAATGATCAACAAGGCATACATAGCAACACCTGTTGGAGATGTTGTAGATAACATTTCCTGTGCTGTACGTACCCAAGCCCAATCATGACCTGTAGCACTCAAAAACTGAAGAATGGCTGCAGGTGCTGCTGTAATGGAACTTGCAAAGATAACTGGGATAACCCCCGCTGGGTTTACCTTCAATGGAAGGTATGAGCTTGATGGGGCTCCTTGAGCAACTTTTGTATATTGGATTGGAATTTTATATTCTGCCTGTTGAACATAGGTTGTAAAGTATACAATCAACAAGACAGCGATAATCAAAATAACGACAAAGATAATAGATGAAGTCAAACGGCTACTTGGAATATTGACGAAGTAGTCAACATAGATTCCTTTAATCATCTCAGGGATTGAAGCGACAATACCTGCAAAGATGATCATAGAAACACCGTTTCCGTATCCCTTATCTGTAATTTGTTCCCCGAGCCAAGTTACAATCATACTACCTGCTGTGAGGATAATACCAATAGTAACAAAAACTTGTGGAGTTAACGCTGTCGTTAATAATTTTGCTCCAGATAGAGTATTAAATCCTGCTGTAATCCCGATAGATTGAACAAATGCAAGTACAAGTGCAATATAACGAGTAGCCTGATTTAGTTTTCTCCGTCCTACTTCCCCTTGTTTGCCCCATTCTACAAACTTCGGTAAAATATCCATTTGTAGCAATTGAACAACGATGGAAGCAGTGATATACGGACTTACTCCGAGTGCGAAAACGGAGAAGTTCTTCATGGCATTCCCTGAAACAAGACTAAGCATGTTCAAGAAAGATAAACCACTGAGAGCTTCTAAACTTTTTGCATTCACACCTGGAACAGTGATACTTGTCCCAATACGGAAAACAAGAATAATAAAAATCGTAAAGAGAATTTTTGATCGAACTTGTTTAACCTTGAGCGCTTCTTTTAATAATTTAAAAAACATGGGTCACCTCTCTTAGATGACTTCTACAGAACCACCTTTAGCAGTGATAGCTTCCTCAGCTGATTTAGAGAATTTAGCTGCTTTCACAGTCAATTTCTTAGTCAACTCACCGTTACCAAGAATTTTAACTCCTGATTTTTCAGCTTTCACAATTCCTGCTTCGATAAGTACAACTGGAGTTACTTCTGCACCGTCTTCAAAGACGTTGAGTTGGTCAAGGTTTACAATTGCGTATTCTTTAGCGTTGATGTTAGTGAATCCACGTTTTGGAAGACGACGGAACAATGGAGTTTGTCCACCTTCAAAACCAAGGCGAACTCCGCCACCGCTACGAGCTTTTTGACCTTTTTGACCGCGACCAGATGTTTTACCGTTACCTGATGAAGTACCACGACCAACACGGTTACGTACTTTACGAGAACCTTCTGCAGGTTTCAATTCATGAAGTTTCATTATTGTTTTCTCCTCTTTTGTAAAATGCTAGCGCCGATAAGAGAGAAAAGGTTGTCTCCCTTATCAACTCGCCTATACATCGTCATCTTAGATGACTATACCTAGTTTTAGGGGATGAGTATTGCCACATCCCCTAAAAATTCATTAGTTTACTTCTTCAACTGTTACCAAGTGAGATACTGCAGTGATCATACCACGGATAGCAGCGTTGTCTTCTTTGATAACAGAGCTGTTCAATTTGCCAAGTCCAAGTGCTACAACAGTTTTACGTTGTGATGGAATGCGTCCGATTGGAGACTTAGTCAAAGTAATTTTAATTTGAGCCATTTTATCCCCTTTCTTATGCCAAATCAGAAACTGAAATACCACGAAGAGCAGCAACTTCTTCAGCGCGTTTCAATTGTTTCAAACCTTCAACAGTTGCGCGAACAATGTTGATTGGAGTGTTAGAACCAAGTGATTTAGATGTAATATCTGCCACACCTGCCAATTCCACAACGGCACGAACTGCACCACCAGCGGCAACTCCAGAACCTTCTACAGCAGGTTTCAACAATACTTTAGCTCCACCGAATTCTGAAAGAACTTCGTGTGGGATTGTTGTTCCAACCATAGGAACCTCAATCAAGTTTTTCTTAGCATCTTCTACTGCTTTGCGGATTGCTTCTGGAACTTCTTGAGCTTTACCAGTACCAAATCCTACGCGACCGTTGTGGTCACCAACAACAACAAGAGCTGCGAAACGAAGACGACGTCCACCTTTAACAACTTTTGTAACACGGTTGACAGCAACTACGCGTTCTTCTAATTCAACTGCATTGTCTTTAAATGCCATTTTCTAGTGTCCTCCTATTAGAATTTCAATCCGTTTTCACGAGCTGCATCAGCCAAAGCTTTCACACGTCCGTGATATAGATATCCACCGCGGTCGAACACCACTTCTGAAATACCTTTAGCGTTTGCACGTTCTGCAACGAGTTTACCGACAGTAACGGCTTGTTCAGTTTTAGTTCCTTTTGAAACTTCTTTGTCAAGAGTTGAAGCACTTGCGAGCGTTACACCCGCTACGTCATCAATCACTTGAGCGTAGATGCCTGTATTAGAACGGAATACGTTCAAACGTGGGCGATCAGCAGTTCCAGAGAGTTTTCCGCGAACGCGACGGTGGCGTTTTTGGCGGAGTTTGTTTTTATCTGGTTTAGAAATCACAGTTTTCACCTCTTTAGTTTTAAATCGTGTGCTATGCACTAAGTTGGAAAATAGGTTGGTGGTTAAAAATCAACCACTCAACATTATTTACCTGTTTTACCTTCTTTACGGCGAACGAATTCACCAACGTAACGGATACCTTTACCTTTATATGGTTCTGGTGAACGAAGGCTACGTACGTAAGCAGCTGTTTGACCAACTACTTCTTTTGAAATTCCGCTAACAACGATTGTTGTTGGGTTTGGAAGTTCAAAAGTAATTCCTTCTGGAGCTTCAACTTCGTCTGGATGAGATTTACCAACAGCCAAAACAAGTTTAGATCCTTGAAGTTGTGCACGGTAACCAACCCCGCGCATTTCAAGTTCTTTCTTGAATCCTTCTGATACACCAACAACCATGTTGTTCAAAAGGGCACGAGTAGTTCCGTGGATTGTTTTCATTTCTTTTGAATCGTTTGGACGGTGAAGAGTTACTTCCGTTCCTTCCACACGAATTTCAATATCTTTTGAGAACTCACGAGTAAGTTCTCCTTTAGGTCCTTTTACAGTTACAACGTTGTCATTGTTAGTGATTTCAACACCAGCAGGCAACACGATAACTTTATTACCAATACGTGACATGTTTATTTTCTCCTGTTAGATTGTCAGGCCCATTATAGCCAGTTTTCACGGGGTTAAAGATACTTATTGAGTTCAATAGCTAAATTGAACACGCTCTAAGAACTGTGCAAAATAGATAAGTTGGCTTGTTTGTAAACAAACTTCTCCAACTTCCTAATTTTGCTTTGTTCTTTACGAGCTTTGTATCTTGATTTTACCAAACGTAAGCGATAACCTCACCACCAACGTTCTTTTGGCGAGCTTCTTTATCAGTAAGCAAACCTTCAGAAGTTGAAAGGATAGCAATTCCAAGTCCGTTAAGAACTTTTGGAAGATCTTCACGTTTTTTGTAGACACGAAGTCCTGGTTTAGAAACACGTTTCAAGTTAGTGATAACTTTTTCACCGTTTGGTCCGTATTTAAGGAATACACGGATGATGCCTTGTTTGTCATCTTCGATGATTTCTACGTTCTTAACAAAACCTTCGCGTTTAAGGATTTCAGCAATCCCTTTTTTGATGTTTGATGCAGGTACTTCAAGTACTTCGTGTTTCGCTTGGTTAGCGTTACGAATACGAGTTAGGAAGTCTGCGATTGGGTCAGTCATAACCATTTTGTTTTTCTCCTCTTACTAGTAGTTTGCAAGTTGCACTTGCTAGTTAATACATGATACAAAGAGCGTAAAAGCAAGAGCAAAAATAGGCAATTTGATGCAGGAGCGATGCTCCAAAGAAAATTGGTCTTTTTTGCCAAAGCTGTAGCTCGTGTTCAAATTGGCAAGTCCAACTGAACCCGGGCTAAACTCTGTGTGAAAAAGATAAACTTTCCTAGAAACTTCAGTTTCTTCGTCAAGTTTCCTATTTTCACTTGGAGTTTTGATGCCCTTGATATCTTAAATTACCAAGATGCTTTTGTTACACCAGGAATTTGTCCTTTGTAAGCTAATTCACGGAAGCAAACACGGCAAAGTTTAAATTTGCGGTAAACTGAATGTGGACGACCACATTTTTCACAACGAGTATAAGCTTGAGTAGAGAACTTCGCTGGACGTTTGTTCTTAGCAATCATTGATTTTTTAGCCATTAGATTTACCTCCTATATTATTTTGCAAAAGGCATTCCAAGGCCTGTAAGCAATGCACGTGACTCTTCGTCAGTGTTAGCAGTTGTTACGATAACGATGTCAAGACCACGAGTTTTGTCAACGTCATCAAAGTTGATTTCTGGGAAGATCAATTGTTCTTTCACACCAAGAGTGTAGTTTCCGCGTCCATCAAATGATTTTGTTGGAACACCGTGGAAGTCACGCACACGTGGAAGTGAAACTGAAACCAATTTGTCCAAGAATTCGTACATACGTTCACCACGAAGGGTAACTTTTGCACCGATCGCTACACCTTCACGAAGACGGAAGCCGGCGATTGATTTTTTAGCTTTAGTGATAAGTGGTTTTTGACCTGAGATAAGTGCCAATTCTTCAGCAGCTTTTTCAAGACTTTTAGCGTTTGATACAGCTTCACCAACACCCATGTTCAAAACGATCTTATCTACTTTAGGCACAGCCATCACTGATGAGTAGTTGAATTGTTCTGTCAAAGCAGGAACTACTTCATTAAGATATTTTTCTTTTAAACGATTTGCCATTATACTTCTCCTTTCCTTCGTGATTAATCAAGCACTTCGCCTGATTTTTTGTTGTAGCGAACTTTTTTACCGTCTACAAATTTGTAACCAACACGACCAGCCACACCATTTTTGTCCAATACTTGAACGTTTGATACGTGGATAGCTGCTTCTTTCTCGATGATACCACCTTGAGGAAGCTCGTTAGTTGGACGTTGGTGTTTCTTAACGATGTTCACACCTTCAACGATAACTTTGTTTACTTTTGGAAGGGCAGTAAGGACAACAGCTTCTGTTCCCTTATCTTTACCAGCGATTACGCGAACTTTGTCGCCTTTTTTTACAAACATTAGGTTTCTCCTTGATTTTTCTTACGCCCATAAGGGCACCCTAGCCTGAAGCTAGGGGACTAGTTTGTTTGTTTTTGCTCTGCGAAAATCAAAGCAATCCTTCGTCAGTTTCAACTCACCTAACTTAAGTTATGCTTTCGTTTCACTTCCTAGACTTGTTTTAATTTTCTTTGAGCAACCAATTAAAGTACTTCTGGAGCAAGTGACACGATCTTCATGAAGCCACCTTCACGCAATTCACGTGCAACTGGGCCAAAGATACGTGTTCCGCGAGGAGTTTTGTCTTCACGGATGATAACTGCTGCGTTTTCGTCAAATTTGATGTATGAACCATCAGCACGACGAGCACCTGATTTAGTACGAACGATAACAGCTTTTACAACGTCACCTTTTTTAACCGCACCACCAGGAGTAGCTTGTTTTACAGATGCCACGATAACATCACCGATGTTTGCAAATTTACGTCCTGAACCACCAAGAACTTTGATAGTCAAGATTTCGCGCGCACCGCTGTTGTCTGCGACTTTCAAACGAGTTTCTGTTTGAATCATTTCAGTTTTCTCCTTTCAGGTTTGATTAGATGATGACCGCTTCTTCAACAACTTCTACAAGACGGAAACGTTTTGTAGCTGAAAGCGGACGAGTTTCCATGATACGTACGATATCGCCTTCTTTGGCAACATTGTTTTCATCATGTGCTTTGTATTTCTTAGAGTAGTTAATACGTTTACCATAGACTGGGTGGTTACGTTTTGTTTCAACTACAACTGTGATTGTCTTGTCCATTTTGTCAGATACAACACGTCCAACAAGAACTTTACGATTATTGCGTTCCATTGAAATTTCTCCTTCCCTAGTCTATTATTTCGCTTCAGATTGAACTGTTTTGATACGAGCGATTTGTTTTTTAACTTCTTTCAAGCGAGCTGTTTGTTCCAATTGACCAGTAGCAGCTTGGAAACGAAGTTCAAACAATTCTTTTTTCAATTCGTTTTCGCGCTTCGCGAGATCTTCTTGAGAAAGACCACGAAGTTCTTTAACAAATTCTTTTACTTCATTAAGTTTCATGCCTTCTCCTTATTCTGCTTCACGTTTTACAAATTTACATTTAACTGGCAATTTGTGGCTTGCAAGACGAAGCGCTTCGCGAGCGATTTCTTCAGATACACCAGCGATTTCGAACATCACTTTACCACGTTTAACTGGTGCTACCCAACCTTCAGGTGCCCCTTTACCAGATCCCATACGCACACCGAT
Source organism: Streptococcus sp. HMSC072D05 (assembly GCF_001815805.1). Classification (GTDB taxonomy): domain Bacteria; phylum Bacillota; class Bacilli; order Lactobacillales; family Streptococcaceae; genus Streptococcus. The sequence goes on along the minus strand of NZ_KV821982.1, from coordinate 136,703 downwards.
AGCTTTAGCAGTGTATGATTTGTGTGGGAAGATTTTAATCCAAACTTTACCACCACGTTTCATGTAACGAGTCATAGCGATACGAGCAGCTTCGATTTGGCGGTTAGTGATCCAGTGGCTAGTTGTAGCTTGAAGACCGTATTCACCGAATGCTACTTCTTTTCCACCTTTTGCTTCACCGCGCATTTTTCCACGGAATTCACGACGGTGTTTAACACGTTTAGGTACTAACATTGGTTATTTACCTCCTTTAGTGTTTTTACGAGCTGGAAGAACTTCACCACGGTAGATCCATACTTTAACACCAAGTTTACCGTATGTAGTATCTGCTTCTTCCCAAGCGTAATCGATATCTGCACGAAGTGTGTGAAGTGGAACAGTTCCTTCAGAGTATCCTTCAGCACGGGCGATATCTGCACCGTTCAAACGACCTGATACTTGAGTTTTAATTCCTTTAGCTCCAGCACGCATTGCACGTTGGATTGCTTGTTTTTGTGCACGACGGAAAGCGACACGTTGCTCCAATTGACGAGCAATTCCTTCACCTACAAGGTGAGCATCCAAATCAGGTTGTTTGATTTCGATGATGTTGATGTGTACTTGTTTTCCAGTCAATTTGTTAAGTTTTGCACGGAGTGCATCAACGTTAGCACCACCTTTACCGATGACCATACCTGGTTTAGCAGTGTGAAGTGAAACGTTAACTTTGTTTACTGCGCGTTCAATTTCGATAGTTGAAACTGCTGCGTCAGCCAATTCTTTTTGAACGAATTTACGGATTGCAAGATCTTCATGAAGGTAATCCGCGTATTCTTTTTCAGCATACCATTTGGCATCCCAATCACGGATGATGCCGACACGCATACCAATTGGATGTACTTTTTGACCCACGATGTTACCTCCTTATTTTTCTGCAACAGCTACAGTGATGTGAGCTGTACGTTTGTTGATTGGTGAAGCTGAACCTTTCGCACGTGGACGGAAACGTTTCATAGTTGGTCCTTCGTTTGCGAATGCTTCAGATACTACCAAGTTAGCTTTATCCAAACCAAAGTTGTTTTCAGCGTTAGCTACAGCTGAGTTCAAAACTTTCAAGATGATTTCAGCAGCTTTGTTTGGAGTGAATGTCAAGATTGCGATTGCATCGGCTACGCTTTTACCACGGATGTTATCAAGAACAAGACGTGATTTACGAGGTGAAACACGTACTGTACGAGCCATTGCTTTAGCTGAAGTAATTTCTGCCATTTATGTTCTCCTTATTTTCTACGTGTTTTCTTGTCGTCTGCAGCGTGACCTTTGTAAGTACGAGTTGGTGCAAATTCACCAAGTTTGTGACCTACCATGTCTTCTTGGATGTAAACAGGTACGTGTTTACGTCCGTCATAAACTGCGATAGTGTAACCAATGAAACTTGGAAAGATCGTTGAACGACGTGACCAAGTTTTGATAACTTTTTTCTTTTCGTCATTAGCTTGAGCTTCAACTTTTTTCATCAAATGCTCATCGACGAAAGGTCCTTTTTTAAGACTGCGTCCCATTTTTATATTTTCTCCTTTAAATGTTGTACCACAGCGGCTTGCGCTCATATGGAGCGCTACCGAGCTGGCGGATTTCCTAGTTGCTTAAGCAACTAGTTTACTATTATTTCTCGTTGCGACGACGAACGATAAGTTTGTCAGATTTCGCTTTCTTGTTACGAGTTTTAAGACCAAGAGCAGGTTTGCCCCATGGAGTAGATGGCGCTTTACGACCAACTGGTGCTTTACCTTCACCACCACCGTGTGGGTGATCGTTAGGGTTCATTACAGAACCACGAACTGTTGGGCGGATACCTTTCCAGCGGCTACGTCCTGCTTTACCAAGGTTTACAAGTCCATGTTGTTCGTTTCCGACAACACCAACTGTTGCACGACAAGTTCCAAGAATCATACGAACTTCGCCAGATTGAAGACGAACAAGAACGTATTTACCTTCTTGACCCAATACTTGAGCAGAAGCACCAGCAGCACGTACCAATTCTCCACCACGACCTGGTTTCAACTCGATGTTGTGGATCAAAGTACCAACTGGGATGTTAGCAAGTGGAAGTGCGTTTCCGACTTTGATATCTGCTTCTGGACCTGAAACGATACGTTGACCAACTTCAAGACCTTTTGGAGCGATGATGTATGCTTTCACACCGTCAGTGTAGTGTACAAGAGCGATGTTTGCAGAACGGTTTGGATCGTACTCGATTGTTTTAACAACAGCTTCAACGTTGTCTTTGTTACGTTTGAAGTCAACCAAACGGTAGAAACGTTTGTGTCCACCACCTTGGTGACGAACTGTGATACGACCGTTGTTGTTACGACCAGCCTTGCTCTTCAATGCAACAAGCAATGATTTTTCAGGAGTGCTTGTTGTGATTTCAGCGAAATCCAAAGAAGTCATATTACGGCGACCGTTTGTTGTTGGTTTATAAACACGAATTCCCACGATATTTCCTCCTTAGATTATTCAGCTTCAGCAGCGAACAACTCGATTGCTTTTGAATCAGCTGTAAGTGTGATGATAGCTTTTTTAGTTTTGTTAGTAAAACCAGTGTAACGTCCAACACGTTTAGCTTTAGGTTTTACGTTGATTGTGTTAACGTTGGCAACTTTAACACCTTCGAAAGCAGCTTCAACAGCTTGCTTGATCAAAAGTTTGTGTGCACGAGTGTCAACTTCAAATACATATTTCCCTGCTTCAAGTTGAGCCATTGAGCTTTCAGTGATGACAGGTTTTTTGATAACATCATACAAATTCATTATGCAAGAACCTCCTCGATTTTAGAGATAGCTGCTTGTGTGACAAGAAGTTTGTCGCTATTTGCGATGTCAAGAACACTTGCAGTTGTAGCAGTTGCAACTTTCACGTTTGGAAGGTTACGAGCTGAAAGAGCTGCGAATTCATTTCCTTCTTCAAGGATAACAAGAACTTTAGAATCGATGCTCAATGCTGCAAGAACTTTTGCAAATTCAGCAGTTTTTGGAGCTGTAAATGAAAGAGCGTCTACAGCTACGAATTTGTTTTCAGCAACTTTTTCAGAGTAAACTGATTTAAGAGCTAGGCGACGAACTTTTTGTGGAAGTTTGTAGCCGTATGAACGTGGAGTTGGTCCGAAGACAACACCACCACCACGCCATTGTGGTGAGCGGATAGAACCTTGACGAGCACGTCCAGTTCCTTTTTGACGCCATGGTTTGCGTCCACCACCTGATACTGCAGAGCGGTTTTTAACAGCGTGTGTTCCTTGACGAAGGCTTGCGCGTTGGCTGATGATCACATCAAACACAACTGATTCATTTGGTTCGATACCAAATACTGCATCGTTAAGAACAACTTGGCCAGCTTCTTTACCAGTTTGGTCAAATAATGTTACGTTTGCCATTGTGACTGATTTCCCCTTTCTTTATTATTTACCAGCTTTAACTGCTGATTTGATAGTGATAAGAGATTTCTTAGCACCTGGTACGTTACCTTTGATAAGGATAACGTTCTTTTCTGGAACAACTTGTACAACTTCAAGGTTTTGAATTGTTACGCGGTCGCCACCCATACGTCCTGCAAGGTTTTTACCTTTGAATACGCGGTTAGGTGCAACAGGTCCCATAGAACCTGGACGACGGTGGTAACGAGAACCGTGAGCCATTGGTCCACGTGATTGTCCGTGGCGTTTGATAACACCTTGGAAACCTTTACCTTTAGAAGTACCAGTTACGTCAACAACGTCTCCAGCTGCGAATGTTTCAACTGTGATTTCAGCACCAACTTCCAAGCCTTCAACGTTTTTGAATTCACGAATGAAGCGCTTAGGAGCCGTGTTAGCTTTCGCTACATGTCCTTTAGCAGGTTTGTTGCTCAATACTTCGCGTTTGTCATCGAAACCAACTTGGATAGCGTTGTATCCGTCTGTTTCAACAGTTTTAACTTGAAGAACAACGTTTGGAGTTGCTTCAATAACTGTTACAGGGATCAATTCGCCAGCTTCAGTGAAGATTTGAGTCATTCCCACTTTTTTCCCTAAGATTCCTTTTGTCATGAGAAAATAGTTCCTTTTCTATATTTTTTATTCAAAAAGTTTTTAACGAGCGTTTTTTATGCTCAAGGTATCAAGCTTTAGATTAAAGTTTGATTTCTACGTTTACACCACTTGGAAGATCCAATTTCATCAACGCATCAACTGTTTTTTGAGTTGGGTTAACGATATCGATCAAACGTTTGTGTGTACGCATTTCAAATTGTTCGCGAGAGTCTTTGTATTTGTGAGTCGCACGAATGATTGTGTAGAGGCTACGCTCAGTTGGAAGTGGGATTGGACCCGCAACTTGTGCACCTGTACGAGTAGCTGATTCTACGATTTTTGCAGCCGCTGTATCAAGCGTACGGTGTTCGTAAGCTTTCAAACGGATACGGATTTTTTTGTTTGCCATCTTTTTCTCCTTTTCGTCTATTTAAGATAATAGGCTAGCTCCACAAGAAAACCGACGCGCGTTGCGTGGCAATGCAACCGAGCGTGTCGCAACCTCTTGCATCAAAGCTAAGGCTGTAATTTACAGCACCATAATAGAATAACACAAAGCCCCTGCGATTGCAAGGGATTTGTGAGCTTTTTTTCGTTTTTTTAAGATGAAACTGTTTTCTCTTTTTATCTTTCCAAAATTACGGATTTATATCTATAAAAAAACCGGCTTTTCTTCTATATAATGTGAGTCATTTTGACCTTGAATGTATCTTCTGATTGATCTACTAAAATGTCCGCTTTAGACTCGGTTTCTCTATAGTATCGCAGGTACTGCTCCCTTCTCATCTGATGGCTAGCTAATACAAAAGATGCATCGCGATTTCTCATAGTCGTATCTCGAGCTAGACGCCTCTTTAATTCGGTCTCCTCATCCGTGTAGAAACTGATGGTTTTGTCAAAGAGTTCCTTGGGTAGAAAGCCCACAGACATCCCTTCAACAATCAGAATCGGCTTGGCTCCAGACAAGACCTCGCTAGCCTTCCACGGTTCATCGATTGTTAAGACATCCATACCTGCCTGCAAGGCGAGAATATCTCTCTGTAAACTTGCCAGTTCATGCGCCACTGGGAGACAAGCTGTCACCTTTTGATTTGGTGCTTGCTTTGGTACTACCAGGTGACGTTCTGAAGTGATATAGGGATCTGTTTCTAGTAAATTTACTGTAGTGGAATCTAGGGCTTGATGTAATTCCTGAGCGAAGGTTGACTTACCTGAAGCCCCATGACCGTAGATCCCTAGTGTCCTAATTCTTCCCGTTTCGATCTCTGAAACCAGTTGTTCTATCAGGTCTTTTTTCTTCATTCTCTCTTCACCTGCTCATAGCTTTCTTTTCCGTCGTTAAGTTTGTCCCAAATCACTATTTGACCTTGTTTGAGAGATTTTTGCACATCGATAATTCGTTGATTAGAAGACCCTCGAAACTGGAGCATAAGATTGCGCTTGCTTTTATCATACCGTCCATCGACAAGGATGTCAATCAGCGACAAGAGTTCCAATTTGTCTGGAGTCTCCAGCATCATTTCTTCCCAAGTGTAGCCCGTCCAGGACCAGATGTCTTTGTCTGGCAATTCCTTTCGAATGCGCTTAACGAGCGGTAAGAGGATACCTGTATTGAGAAATGGTTCTCCTCCTAGCAAGGTCAATCCTTGAACATAGGATTGGGCAAGGTCTGCCATGATTTGTTCTTCTAACTCTGGCGTATAAGGAATCCCAGCATTAAATGACCAGGTCGCAACATTATAGCATCCCTCACAGTGGAACATGCAACCTGATACATAGAGAGAGTTGCGCACACCTTCTCCATCGACAAAGTTAAAGGCCTTATAATCAATGATCCGCCCTTTACTAAGCTCCTCACTTTTCCATTCACCTGGTTTTGGTGTATTCCATGTCATCCTTCTACTCCAAATCTATCCAGTAACGTTCTACGCCATTGCGAACATCCTCAAACACCCCACTATTTGCCACAATCACCGCCCTACTAGCAGGATTTTCCGTACTACAGGTCACAAGTGCTTTTTTGATGTTCTTTTCCTTAGCAACTTGTAGACCTTGTCGGAGGGATTCTTTGGCATAACCCTTACCTCTTTCAGATGGACGAATGGAGTAGCCAATATGGCCCCCGTTTTCTAGTAAGTAGTCATTTAATCGGAGACGAAGGTTGAGAAAGCCAAGAGCCTGGCCTGCTACGTCAAAACTAACCAGCTGGATAGCAGGAACCCAGTTTTCAGGAATATTGAGTCCCGCTTCCGCTTGAAGATTTTCTTCTAGCCACTCTTCATAAACAAAATTGTTGGCGTTCCAAAATCCGCCATCGTGGGCTGATTGAGTCTGTTCAAACTCTGCCATCATCTCTAAAACTGTTTCTTTATCTGCCAATATCGGTCTGCGTAGTTCCATATTCCCCTCCCACCTAAGAGAAAAGTGAGAGCAGACTCTCACTTTTATTTTTTCTTGTTCTTGTTTAAAAACTGTTCTCTGAGGTTGAGCAAGCGTTCTTTTTTACCTGTTCCACCTTTCGAGTGTTTCTCGTGATAACGGGTCACTTGTGCGCGTCCCTTATCGTCTAATTGGTATTTCCCCATTCCATTTCCTTCTAATTTGTTACTTCATGTCCAGCTGTTTTAATAGTTGAACCGTTCATGTGTTTGACACGCGCAGCGATTTCCTTGTGGCGTCCATTAACCATTGGACGCGCTTGAGGATTCCCCAGATAACCACACGTACGTTTGACCACATCTACTGTTTTAGGGTCGCTATTGCCACAGTTTGGACAAGCAAATCCTCGCTCAGTTGGTTCAAAATCCCCTTCAAAGTCACACTTGTAGCAACAATCAATAGGAGTATTGGTCCCTAGATAGCCGACACGGTCATAGGCATAGTCCCAAACAGCTTCCAAGGCTTTAGGATTTTGTTGAAGAACTGGATACTCACAATAATGGATAAAACCACCTGACGCACCTGCTTCTGGATAAACTTTCTCAAAGTCTAATTTTTCAAACGGCGTTGGATTTTTCCGGACATCGTAGTGGAACGAGTTGGTGTAGTATTCCTTATCCGTGATGTCAGGAATAGAACCAAACTTCTCTGTGTCTAAGCGACAGAAGCGATCTGTCAGACTTTCAGACGGTGTGGAGTAGATCGAGAAATGGTAACCATATTGGTCAGACCACTCTTCCACACGACGTTTCATATCGCGAATAATATCCAATGTGAATTCCTTGGCTTCAGGATTGCTTTCCCAGCTATTTCCAAAGAAGACTGTAGCCACTTCGTACAAACCGATGTAGCCCAGCGAAACTGTCGCACGGCGATTCTTAAAGAGTTGGTCAACACTTTCTTCTTTTCCGAGACGGCGGCCGAAGGCTCCATACTGATAAAGGATAGGGGCATTTGCTGGTGTTGCTTCCTTGGTTCGTTCGACACGATAAACCAGAGCATCCTCCGCAATGTTCATTCTCTCGTTGAAGATTTCCCAAAACTTATTCAGATCTCCTTCAGACTCGAGGGCGATACGAGGCAGATTAACCGTCACAACACCTAGATTCATACGACCTGAATTGACCTCAACACCATTTTCATCTTTCCAGCCTTGGAGGAAGGAGCGACAACCCATAGGAACCTTGAAAGAACCAGTCAGTTCGATAATCTTATCATAGGACAAGACATCTGGGTACATCCGCTTGGTTGCACACTCAAGAGCCAACTGTTTGATGTCGTAGTTAGGTGAACCTTCCTCTAAGTTGAGTCCTCTTTTCAGCGTAAAGATGAGTTTAGGAAAGATGGCTGTGCGGTGTTCTGAACCAAGCCCCTTGATTCGGATGGTCAAGATAGCTTTTTGAATTTCCCGCTCAAAACGACTAGTTCCTAGACCAAAACCTAGTGAAGTAAAAGGTGTTTGTCCATTTGAAGTGAAGAGGGTATTGATTTCATACTCAAGAGATTGCATGGCATCGTAGATGTCTTTTTGGGTTTTCTTCCAAGCATAATCTTCCCGTTTGTCAGGCAAGACCCATTCTTCCGCATCCTTGAGGTGTTTTTGGTAATTCTTCTCCGCATAAGGCGCCAAGACTTCATCGATACGGTCAGCTGAACAGCCCCCGTACTGGCTAGAAGCAACGTTGGCGATGATTTGTGAAATCTGAGCGGTCGCAGTCTGGATAGACTTGGGACTCTCTACCTCTGCATTTCCAATCTTAAAACCATTTTCCAGCATGCCTTTAAAATCAATCAAACAGCAGTTGGTCATCGGAGTGTAGGGACTGTAGTCCAAGTCATGATAGTGGATATCCCCTTTTTGGTGAGCATTGGCTACGTGCTTAGGAAGCATTTGCAGTCCGATTGATTTCCCAACAATCCCTGCTGTCAAATCACGCTGGGTATTAAAGACATCACTGTCTTTATTGGCATTTTCATTGACAACTGCTTGATCTTTATTGAGAAGTTTATGGATACTAAAGTTGATATCTGTCGCTTTTGAGCGCTCAAAATCCCTTTGTGTCCGATAAGTGATATACTCCTCAGCTAGCGCATATTCTTTGGCTTCAAGGAGTTCATGTTCTACGACATTTTGAATTTCGTAAATCTTGACACCTTGAGGGAAGCGACTGTGAATTTCAGTCACGATTCTTTCAACTAGACCATTTAGGCGTTTTTCTACTAGAGGCGTAACGTCCATAACCTTTTCCGCCGCCTTGTGGAGAGCCTTGTCAATCTTGTCTACATCAAACACCACACGTCTACCATCTCGTTTTTCAACGAACAAGGTGGGAACGGTTGCAAGCTTTTCTTCTAATACAATCATATCCATGCTCTTTTCTAAAATATTGTTGAATTGTTTATATTCAGTATTATACCACTCTAAAAATAAAAATCAATATCTTGTGTTAAAAATCCTAAAATTTTTAAAATTCCACAAGATATTGATTTTTTGTTATTTTGATTTATAAAGTTTGAACTCGCTAGTATCTGTCTGAACAAGCTCATAGTTTTCACTGAGCCAGCTCTCTACATCTGACCACAAGGCAACTTTTTGATTGACCACAATCATCTTCGGTTGATTCTCTTTCAGGTCATTCATCAGTTTGGTTTTATTTTCATCGCTTGCAGTATAGAGTGTTGGAGTTGATAGAGAAGTCGGCGCCAAGCGTTCACTTACACGGTAGAAATCAGGACGATCATCCCAAGCATAGACACGATCCTCAGAACTCGTTTGTTGTTTGACCACGCTAGCAAGACGTTCTCTCTCCTGATAAGTCGTTGGGTGAGAAAGGTAACGACTCACAATAGGAAGAACAATGAGATAGGCAAGGGCAATCAGTGGTAGATAGAAATTTCCTTTAAAGAAAGAAGTTTGTTTCTCACGTCTTCTTCTACGACGACTCCCTCCATCTGAAACATCTTCCTTGATTCCTGTCAGAAGGAGCAAGACCAAGAAAGGAATTAGCACCACAAGACGAGTACCGTTGATAGGTTCTTTGGAGAGAATCAAGATTCCCAAAGAAACCAACAATCCCAAGCTAGCAGCAATTGAGAGGGCATATTGCTTGGCTGGTTTTGACTGGAACAAGCCTGTAAAGAGCAAACCAAGGGAACCTAACCCAATAGCAAGCAAGCCATAGAAGGCTGCATTTTCAAGCAAATGCGAGTTCGAAAAGAGGCTAAGAGTATTTACCGGATATAAGGTCTGGCTAATGGCATCCCCAAAACTACCTGTCCACACTGTATAGTAGCCTAAAGGATAGAATAAGAGTGAAAATCCTAGGGCTGACGCAAAAAACTGATATAGACCATGAACAAAGTGACCTTTGCCTAGATTAAAGCCGATAATTCCCAAGGCCAGTACAGCCGCAAACAAGGCGGTTTGGATTGGCGCAAGGAAGAAAGCAAGTGCAAGGCTCATCCCCACTCGTACAAATCCTTTGTCGTCCTTTGGAAAAGCGAGATAATTTGTAACGATACTCAATGAATAAAATAGGAAAGGCAGGGCTAGCAAGAGAGCATAGCCACCACCAAAAGCGAGGCCCGCTACAAGCAAGTATAAAATAAAGACAACTCGCTCCGCTTCCTTTTCTTGGCCGACAAGAGTATCCGCAGCTTTGAAAAGAAAAACACCTGCTCCAAACAAGGCAAACCACTCAACCAAAGCAATCAAAACACTGCCTTGAAAAAGATAGTTTAGCACATAATAGAGCAATCCCTCCGTCCCAAAGTAATCTGTATACATTTGACCATTTTGATGCAAGGCCCAACCGGTATAAAGATCTTGAGTTTGTTGCGGACTGACTAAACCAAAAATAATAGGCAGGGCTACCGAAATGGCTGTAGTCACCAAACTCCAAAGTAAAATACTAAAAAAGGGAATGGGAGCTCCTTCTCGTTTTTCTGGCACTGACCAGTCTTGGTAATGAGATTCTTCTTGTTTCTCATCTATTTTCCCGTATACGTTCATTCAATTTCTCCTCTAAGTTTATCTGTTTTAGTATATCAAAATCTTACAGGAATGTCAGCTTGGGATTGATATTTGCTGAATTTCTTATCCAATAGCGCAAAACGTTCGATTTCACGAAAACGGTGGAAGCGACTATTACTATACTCTCTGACAAAATCATCTTCTTCTAGATTAAGCATGGTTTTCTCCTTTACTTATCTATTCGTAAGAAGACAAAAATAAGATCCAGCCTTGGGCTAGATCTTAGTGGATAGTTAGAGCATAGGCGCAAACAACTGGACAATTTCCTTAATCAGGCTTTGATACCAGCTTGTTTTGATAGTGTGAGGATAAATTTCTTGAGAAACTTTAAAAATCTCTTCGAAGTCTCTTTCAATATCGATGATGGACTGCGTTCTATAAAGCAAGACGGCATTTTCATAGTGGTGAAGCAAACTCCGATAGTCAAAATTGATGGTCCCCACAGTAGCTGCCTCTCCATCGACAAGCATTTGCTTGCTATGAAGGAATCCCGGACTGTACTCATAAATACGAACCCCTGCAGATAACAAGTCTGGATAAGCTCCTCGAGTAACTAACTGAATAACCTTCTTATCTGGGATACACGGTGTTACAATTCTCACATCTACCCCTCTCAGAGCTGCATTTTTGATACTTTCGGTGAGATCATAGTCAGCAATTAGATAGGGAGTCGTGATGTAGACGTAATCTGTAGCTTGATTGATAAGATTTTGGTAGACCGTTTTTCCAACTTGAGCTCTGTAGATGGGTTTTGGCCCACTACTATAAGGAATACAGAGACCCATCCCATCTTTTGGTTGATTTTCGAGATGGTATTGGTCAAAGTCACTAATCTCTCCACGGTTGATATACCAGGCAGATAAAAAGAGTCTAGTAAAAGCCTTAACCGCCGATCCATCCAGACGAATACCGCTATCCTTCCAATAACCAAAGCGTTCGATATGATTGATATACTCGTCTGCTAGATTGGCACCCCCTGTATAGGCAATCTGCCCATCGATAATCATGATTTTACGGTGGTCACGGTTGTTATAGGCAACGGTCAAGCGCGGAATCACCTTGTTAAATTTATGGGCTTCAATCGCTCGGCTACGAAGCTGGATGGTATAATCCCCAGGTAAGGTTGCCATACATCCAATATCGTCATAAAGAAGCTTAACTTCTACTCCTTGAGCAGCCTTTTCTTCCAAAATCTCTAAAATGCTGTTCCACATCAAGCCTTCTTCGATGATATAGTACTCAAGAAAGATAAATTTCTCCGCTTTTCTGAGATCCTCTAGCATCTGATGCCACATACTTTCACCAGAAGCAAAAAATTGTGTATCCGTTCGATCATAGACATCAGCATTCGTATCCATACTGAGAAGGGATTTGATGACCCCATAAGCAGACTTGTCTTGTTCCTTTAACTCCAAACGGAGGGCTCTGCTATTGTCCTCTCGGTCAACCATTGATTGGAGTTGTTTCAACTGCTTGATTTCTTTTTTAGATAGATGGCGTTCTCCAAACATGATATAGAGCAAGGGACCAAATACTGGAACAAAGGCTACTAACAGCCATGTTACCTTGCTTTCTGGATTCATAGAACGATTAACAATCGATACAATGGTCGCCATACTCATCAAAATAACTAGAATAATCCAGAGAATCGGAGCCATCTGCCCTAGATAGAGAAACAAACCAAAGACGATAAACAACTCTGCCAACATGATGGTAATACTAAAACCATACTTGGACATGATTAGCTGCATTTTTCTAGCTGTCATACATCCCCTTCCTTTTCTAACATTCTCCTAACTGCTTGATAAACTAATGTCTCTACTAGTATACCTCAGTTCAGGGGTAGATGGCAACCTTTTACTCTTGCCCTTCCATTTTCAGATGCGTATTACAGTTTGAGAGCCAACATATTGACTGTCATACCGGCAGCAGTTCCCATAAGGTAGACGATAGCTCCTTCTTTAATCAATCCATGGTCCAATGAATAGGCCAAGCCAAATGGCACAGAGACTGACACCATATTTCCATAGTCTGTGACGAGATTGAGGTATTGATTCTCGGCCACACCTAGTTTTTCCATGACCAAAGGAAGGGCGCGACTAGCTTGATGAGGAATGATATAGTCCACATCTGCCAAGGCTAGCTGTGTTTTTTCTTGAAACTCTTCAAACATGACTGGGATTTTACGAGCTGACAAGAGGAGGATTTTCTTTCCCTTCATATCAAACATATAGTTAGTCTTGGTCGCTTCAGAGTATTCTTTGGGTTGAAAAGAAGTCAGACCTCCACGAATCTCCGTATCGTGAGCCCCTTCTGACCAAGTACGTTGGAGACTAGCAATGACCCCTTTTTCCTGATGACTTTTTTGGAAAATAAAGGCTGCCGCCCCATCACTAAAGAGTCCAAAACTTTCTTTTTGCTTGGGATTAAGCCCTAAACTTCCAACCTCACTGGATACAATCAAGACACGATTGTATTCGCCCGCCTCAATCAAGTGGGACATGGTCGATAGGGCAGAAATAAAGCTGGTACAGGTCGTATTGATATCCATAGCTGGAATAGAGAGTCCTTTTGCCACGCGCTCATGAATCAAGGCAGCAGTACAAGGAATAGGCTGAACTCCAACTGCACTAGCTGATACAAGGCAATCGATATCTTTAATATCTAAATTTGCATGTTCAAGCGCACGCTGAATCGCTACCTCTGCCAAGTCGAGTTGCGTTTCTTCATTTTCAACTACACGATAACGGGTCTGGTCTTTGAATTGGACGGTATGCTTGGGAAGGCAAACACCATAACCTGCGATTTCTACATGTCTTTTTACTTCTGTCATTGTCTTTCTTCCTTTCATAAACGTTGGATACGTTTGAGTTTACGGCTAGTATCCCAGTGATAATCTGAAAATTGGATTTGAGGAACTGTGAACTCTTTTTGCTGGGCCAAGAGTTGGAACTGTACTAAAATTGCTGTCTCTACGTCCTCATCTCGTCGGCTTAAACAAACCTCCACTAATTTCTCAGAATGTTGCTTAACTTGATAATCTCCTACATTCTCCACAAAGAGGATGCAACGTCTGATAAAGTCTGGATAGATCGTTACCTGTCCCCCATTCTGCCCTTCAAAGTAGAAGATATCATCAGAACGTCCTTCGACCTTGTCAATCCGTGTATAGTAGGAGCCACAGGGACAAGGCTCCGGATTTTCAACCAAGATATCATTGAGCTGGTAGCGATAAACAGGCTGACTACTTCGCTTAAAGTCCGTAATCACTGGATAAAAACGGCGGTCATCTAGATACTGCTTTTCCACAAAGATAATATCTTCGTTGAGATGCAGATTGCCAGTTGAGCAAGTGCAGGCTAGGAAACCTTCTGTCGCCTGATAAACTTGGTCAATGATGGATAGTGAAAAGGCTTCTGCGATTCGTCCCCTATCACTATCTTCCAAGATTTCCGCCACCGAAACGATTTTTTGTGGGTGAATAGCTAACTCTCCATCCTTGAGACGCTTACTCAATTCAATCAACATCGAGGCTGGCGCCACAATAATCGTTGGTTGATAGTTGTTGAGTCGCTCGATATGCTCATCTGTATGTTTGAAAATATCAAAATACTCTAGACGAATGAGCGCCGTATTGATGGTCTGATAGAGTTCATTATCAGCTCTCAGGAAAAAGGCGATGCGGTGTCCAAAAAGCTGCCCCTTGGGCAACATCTTTGCCAAGATAGCCGCAGCCCACATACTTCGCTCTTTCTCTGTTGTGATAAAGAGCCCCCGATGTCCAGACGTCCCTGAAGACAGACCGACGGCTACTTCCCCTTTAAGTTCAGTGAAGTCACGGGTCTTCTCACTTTCAATAGCTAAGGATAAGGCTTCATCACGATCCACTCCTTGGGTGTTGAGCTCATTGAAATGTTCCATCATAAAAGCCTTGTCCATATGGTCAAAGTTGCTAGGAACCCCATTTTTAAAGTAGGGCGACTCTCGCTTTAAAAAGTCCATATAGTTAGCTAATTGCTTTTTCTGATAGTTTACTACAGCTTCTCGAGATTTGAAATGATGAAGCCATCGAGTTTGGATAAAGGTTTTAAGAAAGGTTATTTTTTTCATGTAAGATTGACTCTATCCTTTCTACAGGATCATGGCTAACAACTACCTCAATACCGGCCTTTAAGACTTCCTCCAGAAACTCTGTCCCCCTGATATAGTCGGCCTTATTATCCTGGACCAAGGAAGGAATCAGGTGCATCTGCTTGGTGTAAGGTAAGAGGTCAATTCCCCAACAGAGGTCCGCTGCAATGAGGAGATTAAGGTCTGGAAAATATAGACAGGCTTGCCCCCTAGCATGCCCGTCAACAGAAGAAACTAGGATACTGCCATCTCCAAAAAGATCACAAATCGGACGATAGGGAAAAGTTGAAACTTGCTGGTCAGCTCTGATAATAGTTAGATTTTTCTCAAAAGAAGCTGGTAAAAACTCCTTGAAAATCAAGTCTTTCAACTTGGGTTTTTGGTAGACTTCATATACTTCTTTTGTCAAGATAAAGGTTGCATGAGGAAAGAAACTAGCTCCTCCCAGATGATCTGGATGTAGGTGCGACAGAATAACATAGTTAATTTCTTCTGGTTTGATTCCCTTCGCTTCCAGCAAACGTGAAATCTGGTCCTTCTCCGTCATTTGAACGGGCGTTCCTAGCCGATAGAAACCATAGCGAAGCCGGGTCTTAATATCGTAATGATAGCCTGTGTCATAGAGGAGATAGCCCTTGTCCCTGTGTTTGATAAGAAAAACACCTGCTGGAAAGGTCATCTTTTGATTCTTGACTCCCTTAAATAGCAAACCTGTGTAGCTGGTACAGTAGCCTGCTGGGAAATAATCAATGCTTTCGATAATCTTGGACATATTGTTCAATCCCTTCCGAAATACTGATTTGAGGGCGATAACCCAAGTCTCGCTCCGCCTTGCTGATGTCCAGCGTCTGACTATAACGGAGCAGATAATAGGTATAGCGTGTCAGTGGCGGTTCACCTTTGAGTTTTAATACCTTATACAGAAACTCTAAACTACTGGCAATAACTGAAAGAAGAGGAGCTGGCACTTTTCTGTATGTTATTGGATAACCCAACCCTCTCAAGGTTTCTTCTATCAAATCCTTAAAGGCTCTTGGTTCCCCATTGGTAATATTATAAACTTCGCCACTAGCTTGAGGGGCCTCTAGTGCCAAGCGAATTGCCAGAGCGACATTTTCCACACAGGTCATATCCATGAGCTGACGACCATCCCCTATCAAGGGAATGCCAATCTTCTGACTGAGTTTGAGAACTCGGGGCAAAATACTGGTATCCCCAATCCCAAAAAGCCCACGAGGTCGTAAGATAATACTCGGAACATCGGGATAGTCCTTAAACAGCTTCTCCGAAGCCAGCTTACTACGAATGTAGTTGTTCAGATTATTTTCCTGAGGCGCAGCACTTTCTTTGATAGCTAACTGATCTCGAGGCGCAGCATAGATGCTAGGCGAGGACACATAAACCAAACGCAGAATATCAGCCTCTCGGCAAGCATCCAGAACATACTTGGTCCCTAAGACATTTGTCTGGTAGAAATCCTCCCAAGGCCCCCAAACGGTAGAAAGAGCACCCGCATGCACAACCATGTCCATCCCCTGACAAACCCGAGCCAAGTCCTCTTGCTTGGTCAAATCTCCCTGAAAAAATGCCACAGAGGAGTTTTCTAAAGACTGACCCACATTGCGATTGCGTCCAAAAGCGCGTACCTGATAGCCCTGCTGACTAAGCTCTTCAACAACATACTTGCCTAGAAAGCCCGTAGCACCTGTCACCAATACTTTCTTCATTTTTTACTTCTCCTTGTCCCCTAAGAGCCGATGTATTTCGCTCTTCAGAATCTCTGTTGGCTGATAGATTTGAGCTGCACGACTAAGTCTGTTCAAGTCTGGCCAGTCATCTCTAGCCAACAACTCATCAAAGGCACGTCCAATCGCTTCCGTATCCTCTCGTTTAGCAGTCAAGGCAATCCCTGCCTCTAATCCACGAACTGCATAGTCATACTGATCATAGTCATGGGGGAGAATCAAGGCAGGCTTACCATAGATGATACACTGGTAAAAAATACCCGCACCACCATGATGAATCACATAATCCATCTGAGGAATGTACTCCTTATAGGGAAGATAGGATACCACAGAAACATTGTCCATGAGCTCTTCACATTGGAAGTCTTGTCCGCCAAACCCCAGAGTCACAAAGAAGTGGCAATCTGGATGTGCTTCTGCCAATTGTTGTGTCTGATAGAGGAGATTGTCTTTAGCCCATGCTAGCTGAGTGCCACAGGAGACAAGGACCTTCTTATAACCTGCATAAGGAGACAAATCGAGTGGATAATTTTCTGCCCTCTCAATCGAAGAGCCAAAAGGTCCCACCCAAAGGTAGTGCTCTGGAAAACCGCTTTTCAGCTCCAACTCTTTCATCCCAATTCCCAAGATGGAATAGGGTGAATAGATGGTTTCCTGACCTTTCTGATTGTAGAGCCTAAAATCGTAACGTTTCAATCGTTCTCTCAATAAAAAGCTTACGATTCGTTTCCCTAAACGAGTCCCTTTTCTTCCTAGCCATTGCAGACCAGATTGGAAAGATGTTTTTGGACTGCCCATTCCTCCAAAGAAACAAGGCGGTCCATCTGTCGTTTCAATGGCAAACTGTGTCGCCATCGTGGTAATCCAGGGAATGTTCAACTGTTCCGCAACAAGTCCTCCAGAGAGGGTTATAAAGTCCGCAATCACAATATCCGGTCTATTTTCCTGCCACTCTTGCACTAATTGATCTGAAACCACATTGATCAAATCAAGACTAGCTGACAACTGTCGATAAGCAGAAAACAGGTTTAATTGACCTTCATTGTTGGCTACACGCTCAAACTCATCTACACAATTTTCTAAAATGGGAATCACCCGGAATCCCATCTCCTCTGCTACAGTTTTTCGTTGCGGTCCTGTAAATAATCGAATCTCATACAAGGGATCCTTCAACAAGGGGGCAAGTAAATTCAGTGTTGGGAAGAGATGCCCACTCAAGGGAACTACAACCACATCAATTTTGATTTTTCTCATATGTCTAGGATAGCAAATTTTTAAAAAAAGAACTACCAAAATGATAGTTCTTTCCAATATTATTTATATTTTGAGGAACAAGTCCCGTCTACTCTACTTGATTTTTAGAAGAGTTCTTTGTAGAGAGCAATGGTTTCTTCTAAAGTTGGCATAAATGGATTGCCTGGCGCACATGCATCAATCAAAGCATTCTTAGAAAGGTAGTCAAAGTCAAAGTCTTTTTCTTGGATACCGAGTTCAGTGAGTTTCTTCGGAATACCAACAGTTTCAGAAAGTTTCTCAATCTCAGCGATAGCATAGTCAGCGCATTCTTGGTCTGTTTTCCCCTCCACATGGAGTCCCAAAGCCTTGGCTACATTGCGGAATGCTTCTGGTACACGCTTGGCATTTTCACGTTCTACAACTGGGAGAAGCATGGCACAGCAGACACCATGTGGCAAGTTATATACCGCACCGAGTTGGTGAGCCATAGAATGAACATAACCCAAACCAGCATTGTTAAAGCTCATACCACCGAGGAAGATGGCATTGACCATACCCTCACGCGCTTCAATATCTTGGCCATTTGCCACAGCACGAGGAAGATACTCCTTGATGAGTTCAATCGCTCCGATAGAAAGTTTCTTGGTCACATTATAAGCACCTGGTGTTACCAAGGCTTCGACAGCGTGAGTAAGAGCATCCATACCTGTCGCTGCTGTCAATCCTTTCGGCTTTGAAAGCATGAGTTCTGGATCATTGACAGAGATAAGGGCAAGGCTATTCTTATCAACCATTACCATCTTGACCTTGCGCTCTTCGTCAGTAATAACATAGTTAATGGTGATTTCTGCAGAAGTTCCAGCTGTTGTATTGATCGCAACCACTGGCAAGCCTTTTTTAGCAGACTTGTGGAGACCTTCGTAGTCCTGTGGTTTGCCACCATTTGTAGCAATGATAGAGATACAACTAGCCGCATCCTGAGGAGATCCTCCCCCAAGACTGATGATGAAGTCACATCCATGCTCTTTCAGGACAGCCACTCCGTCTGTGACGTTCTTGCAAGTCGGATTTGGCTCCACATCGCTAAAGATTACATATTCGATCCCTTCAGCATCTAACGGTTTTAGGACTTTGGGTAAAATATCACTACCTTCGATGAACTTATCTGTCACCAAAAGGGCCTTCTTATACCCCAGTTCCTTGATATACGGACCTACTTCATTTACAACACCTTTACCAATAAGGTTAACTGCCGGAACGTAAAATGTAGCCATATGCTTTTCCTCCTGCGCCTTTGCGCTATTTGATTATTTACTATAAGTATACGACCTTATAAGAAGTTTTACAAATATTTGTAAGCGTTTTAAGTAAAAAGTTAGTAAAGAACAGCCAGCCACTTTTTCAAGAAAAAAGCTCCAAAAAGATGGATTTCATCTCATTGGAACTTTTACTTAATCATTATTGCTTAGTTAATACCACTCGGTCAGATGTCTCTCGGTCCATATCGTCGATAATCAATTGATTACCATTAACCGTGTAAATTTTGACATCATCACCGATAATGACACGTTGATTTTCTGGTTCAAAGCTGACTTGCTTGATTTCCTTATCTCCATCTGGCTCGACCTCAGTCCATGTACCAGTTTTACCTGTTACAACAAGAGTGATTTGGTCATTCTCATCTTTTCCAGTATAGGTACCATCGATATTCGTAGGTTGAGCTACAGTAGTGTCCTGACTTGAGGACGCCTGTGGTTGACTAGCACTTGTCGCAGCGCTAGAAGATGATTCTTGTTGAGAAGATGATTGCTGAGCAGATTGCTGGGTAGGGGCTTGTGCCTTAGGTCCACAAGCTGCTAAAAGACTAAGAATTGCTAGGGAAGCAATAGAAAGTGTGAATGTTTTCGTTTTCATAGCGATTTCCTTTCTTTTGTGCCAATGTTTTGCTGGAATCGTTTCCAGATATACCTCCTACCTCAAGTATAACAACTTAAGCCTAGAAGGTCAACTAATCCCATCGCTTCCTTGCAAACTCGCTCGGACTTCCGAGATAAAGTAGAGCGAGCCCGTCACGAAAAGCAAGTCCTGATCTTTGGCCTTTTCTTCAAATTCTCTGATAAAACCGCCATAGGAAGAAATCAAATCGTAACCCGCCACATCCTTTTCATCCAGAGAGCCTTGGTAGTCAAAGCCTGTTACCTTAAGTTCCACCTCAGGCAACTGCTTAGATAGATAGCCTAACATCCCCTGATAATCCTTGCGTTTAAGTGCTCCAAAAAGGATGCGAACCTGGTAACCTTGCTGGATTTTCCCTTGGATAAACTCGACTAGACGAGTCAAGGCTGGCAGATTGTGAGCCCCATCTAGGTAGATTTGTGGACGAATCCGTTCCAATCGACCTGCCCAATGTGTCTCCTTCAAAGCCCGTCTGACAAACTCTTCTTCGACCCTTTCACCTCTTGACGCCATAAACATAAGAAAAGTTTCTAAAGCCAAGGCGGCATTTTCTTGCTGATAAGCACCTTCCAAACTGATTTCAAGCTGTGAAAAGTTTGCTAGCTTACTTGAAAAATCCCCAGCATTCAAGGTGAAGTCTCGCCCAGCTTGATAAAGTTCAACAGCTAACTCTTTTGCTCTTTTTTGACAGACAAGCTCCGCTTCTGGAGTAAGCTTGGCAATGACCGCCTTCTTGCCAGCCTTGAAAATACCAGCTTTCTGCTCGGCTATTTCCTCCAGACTATCGCCCAAGGTCTCCTGATGATCTAGCCCAATGGAAGTAATAACTGCAATCTCTCCTGTTACGACATTAGTGGTATCAAGCAAACCACCAATCCCCACTTCTAGCAGAACTATATCCACTCCCTGCTCTTTAAAGTAAAGCAAAGCAATCAGAGTCAGTAATTCAAAAAAGGACAACTGGTCATAGGTTTGCAAAAGCGTCTTTTCCATCTCATTGACCTGCTCCGCCAAACGGATAAAATCTGCATCAGCAATCGGTTGCCCATTAATACAGATTCGATCATGGATACTGACGATATGAGGAGAGGTGAAAGTACCAACTTTTTTACCATGAGCAACAAACAACTCCCTCATGAAGGCAATAGTTGACCCTTTACCGTTAGTACCTGTTACGTGGATAATAGGATAAGTCTTCTCAGGATTCCCCAGCAAATCCACAGCTCGCTGCATTCGTCCAAGTCCAGATCTAAAGTTTAAACCAATCCGACTATGCAGCCATTTTTCTACTTCAAACATACATGTCTCCTTAACAAAAGTCCAATCAACTACCGCATCAAAGTATGATTACAAATAAAAAACGAGGTCGGGACTAAAATCCCGACCTCTTACCTGGTTAGCTAATCACTAGCTACTATGAATTTCAACGTGAGCTAAAAACATCCACTGGATGTTCCAACTCTTTCTAGTTTCTAGGAGTTGGGGTGATACAGTCTCCCAGACATACCAGTTCTCTCTTATTTTAAGGAACTGGGCTAAAAACGTTCCCCGGACGTTCCAACTCTCTCCAATTTCTGGGAGTTGGGCTGATACAGTCTCCCAGACTGTATCACTCCTCCATAAAGCTGTTGAAGACTTCTTCAATCATGTTCCATTCGTCTTCTGAGTCTTCTGGAATTGGTTGCAATTCGCCTTCTGTTCCGTCTTCATTTTCGATGAATGAGTAAGCTTGAATTTCAACTTCACCATTTTCATCTTCTTCTGCATTAACTGGCACTAGCAGAACATAGTTTTTACCAAATTCTTCTTTCCCGTCGATGGTCAAAAGAATTTCAAACAAGGTTTCATTTCCTTGCTCATCTACTAGTGTAATCAATTCACGTTCTTCGTGGTCATGGTTGTGATCGTGTGACATAGTTTCTCCTCTGTCTTAAAATTTTCTATCTAAATAATTTTGCAAAATCAGCTGAGCAGCCAACTTATCAATAACTTTCTTGCGTTTGTTACGGCTGATATCTGCTTGTTCAATCAACATACGCTCCGCAGCGACCGTTGTCAAACGCTCATCCTGATAGTCTACTGGCAAACCAAAGAGTTCTTCTAGCTTGGCACCATAGGCTTGACTGGCTTCTACTCGCGGACCACTGGTATTGTTCATGTTCTTTGGCAAACCTACTACAAAGCGTTCTACCTTATAGCTGTCAACCAATTCCTTGATGCGGTCAAAACCAAACTGGCCCTGGTCCTCATTAATCTGGATGATTTCAAGTCCCTGAGCGGTGAAACCGAGCGGATCGCTAATAGCCACCCCTACTGTTTTTGAACCGACGTCCAATCCCATAATTCTCATAGATTATAGATCGACTCCTTGTCCTTTTAGGTAGTAGCGTACCAATTCTTCAACAATTTCATCACGCTCATACTTACGGATTTGATTTCGTGCATTGTTATAACGAGGAACGTAGGCAGGGTCTCCACTCAATACATAACCGACGATCTGGTTAATCGGATTGTAGCCCTTGTCATTCAAAGAAGCATAAACATCTGTCAATGTTTCGCTAATTTCTTTCTTATTGGAATCATCCAATTTAAACCGTACAGTTTCTTCAGTAAATCCCATTCTAACACCCTCTTTCCTTAGAATAGTACTATTATAGCACATTCCCTGACGTTCTACAAATAAGTCAGTCTATTAATTTGGATTTTCTATTGTTCTGTCGCCCCATTTGCCACTCTATCTGCAATATATTGGCTAGGTTCGTTTTTTAAGAGATTTTCAAGGCCGATATTTTTTAAATATTCCAGCTGAGATGCCTTTTTGACATCCAATACTTGAAAATCATAAGTCGTTGTCGTCTGGATTTCTGTCTCGCTGAGTAGCTTTGTTTCCAGTTTGAATCCTGCTAGTTTGCGTGCCTCTTGGATGGTCTCATCCTTTTCTTCCGCTTCTAGAAGCGCTTTTTGCGTCTCCTCTAGGCCATTTTCAGAGATAAAGGTCTTGAGTTCATCCCCGACAGGTCGTTTTTGCTGGATGGTCAAGGTCAAAAACTGATTACCTTTATAGGTAATTGTTTGAATCTGTTGCGTTCCATTTTCTGACTTCGGCATCAACAGAGTCTTGGTGACAACCGTATTTTTTTCGGCATTGTCCAAAACGGGAAGGTTTGATTGGATGGGGTCAGATGCTGTTGTAGAAGCAGCAGGGGTTTCCTTTTTTTGCCCACATCCCGCAAGCAAAAAGACGAGAGCAAAACTAGCAATTAGTAACTTTTTCATAATTCCTCACATGATTTTAAAACAAAAGAGCAAACAAGGCCAGGAGTCACTCCCAGCCTTGATGTTTTATAGAGCTGCACGTAGACGTGCTTCTGCATTTTCTACATTACGGACAGAGCGTGGCAAGAAGGCACGGATATCATCTTCTTTATAGCCGACTTGTAGGCGCTTCTCGTCAACGAGAATCGGACTCTTTAAGATCCGTGGTGTTTCCATGATTAAGTTGAGCACTTCATTGACACTCAAATCCTCGATGTCAACTCCAAGTGCCTTAGCGTAGCGGTTTTTTGACGAAACGATACTGGCAATTCCATTATCTGTTTTCGTGAGAATATCTAATAACTCTTCTCTTGTAATTCCTTCTTTACCGAGATTTTGTTCTTTATAACTTAACTGGTGGGCATTGAGCCAGGTTTTCGCTTTTTTACAGCTAGTACAACTTGAGACTGTATAAATTTTGATCATGTACCTACCCCTTTCGCTACATGTTACTATCAGTTTAGTCTATTATACCATAAAAAACATCCGACTTGCGACCTATTTTTAAAAAAAATTAACTTTTTTCGCGATTTTCGTACTTTTTTCTTGACAAAATCAATTTATAACCAACTTTTAAATTTTTTGATATACAATCGTTTTACAACTGTAACACTTATCATATAGAGAACGATAATCAAAAGCAAAAAGAGGAAATAAATTGGTTCCAAAGGGGTTAAATGAAGCAGGCTAGCAATTGAAGAGTAGGGAAGGAAGGTCACAAAACTAGCTGCTAGCAAGGTTGTTCCAAGAACAAACCATGATGGACGACTTTGTAAGAAAGGAAGTTTTGCTGAACGAAGCATATGGATAACCATGGTTTGGGACCACATGGATTCAATGAACCAACCTGTCTGGAACAAAATAATAAAGCCCGTTGCAGACTCTGCTCCGTGAGCATAGGCTTGACCTGTCGCCATTGGGACAATGACAAAATAGAGCAAGATAAAGGTCAAAATATCAAAGGCAGAAGAAATCGGACCCATCCAAATCATAAAACGAGTAATAGACTTAGCTTCCCACTTATGAGGATGTTTCAAAAAGTCTTCATCCACATTATCAAATGGCAAGGCAATGCAAGAAAGATCATAGACGAGGTTTAACACAATCAAGTGAATCGGAGCCATAGGAAGGAAAGGTAAAAAGATACCAGACACTAACAGAGAGAAAATGTTCCCGAAATTAGAGCTGACCGTCATCTTGATATATTTGGTCATGTTGGCATAGACTTTGCGTCCTTCAACCAGCCCTTTTTCAAGCACCATCAAATCCTTATCTAGCAAAATGACATCAGCCGTTTCTTTGGCAATATCTACTGCTGTATCAACCGAAATCCCCACATCGGCCACTTTCATAGAAGGGGCATCATTGATCCCATCTCCCATATAGCCGACACAATGTCCATTCGATTTGATTTGTAAAATGATTCGTGCTTTTTGATCCGGAGAGAGTTTGGCAAAGACCGTCACTTTCTCAACTGCTTGAGCCAACTCTTCGTCCGTCATGGCATCAATATCAGAACCCAACAAGATTTGATCAACGTCTAAACCAACTTTTTCGCAAACTGCTTGGGTTACCTTCTCATTGTCTCCCGTCAAGATCTTTGTTTGAACACCGTGTTCTAACAAAGCTTGGATAGCAGGTGCTGCTGATGGTTTTGGTGGATCTAGAAAGGCAAGATATCCTGTTAGAATCATCTCTTTTTCATCTTCAACTGAGTAAGCAAAACCTTCTTTTAGGCCTGTTTTATAAGCGACTCCCAAGACTCGCAATCCCTGTTGATTAAGTTGATCTACTTCTTTTAAGATTTCCACTCGGATATCATCCGTCAGAGGGCTAATCTGACCTTGATATTCCACATGGGTTGAAATCGCAAGCATTTCCTCTAGGGCACCCTTGGTTACCAAACTAACAACTTCGTTCTCATCCTTGACGATGACACTCATCCGTCTGCGTTCAAAATCAAAGGGTAATTCATCTATTTTTTGGAAGCTAGTATCCAAATTTTGTAGAATAGCGTGTTCTTTAGCTTCTTTTTCAGTTCTACTGATAATGGCACGGTCCATCAAGTTCTTCAAACCGGTTTGAAAATAGGAATTGAGATAAGCCCGTCTCAACACAGACAAATCCAAATCTCCATGTATATCCAAAGGATATTCCAGGACAATTTCGTCTTGGGTAAGGGTTCCGGTTTTATCCGTGCATAGGATATCAATAGCACCTAAATCTTGTATGGCATTGAGTTTCTTGATAACCACTTTTTCCTTGGCCATGATAATGGAGCCTTTTGCTAGACTGGCCGTGATGATCATAGGAAGCATCTCAGGTGTCAATCCAACACCAACACTCAGTGCAAACACACCTGCTTCCAGCCAGTCGCCATCTGTCAAGCCATTGGAGAGAAAGACGATGGGAACCATGACTAACATCAAACGGATTAAGAGCCAAGAGATGCTGTTCATCTCCCGTTCAAAAGAGGTCGGTTCGTCATAGGTATTGAGAGTCTGCTCGATTTCTCCCATCATGGTGTCATCACCGACCGCTAGAATCAAAGCCTTAGCGCTTCCTGATATCACATTGGTTCCCATAAAAGCGAGCGCTTCTGCTTCTAGCAGACTATCAAAATTTGACTGACTCATTTTTGACAAGGCTAGTTTTTCAACCGAGTCACTTTCACCTGTCAAACCAGACTGTTGAACAAAGAAATCACGTGATTCAGTCAAAAGGAGGTCTGCTGGAATCATATCCCCAGCACTTAATTTGACTATATCTCCAACGACCAAATCTTCAATTGCGACCTCAAAACTCTGGCCTTCGCGGATAACTGTGGCTGTATTCACAATCATTTTTGATAGATTGGTCGCAGCCTTGTCACTCCGCAGTTCTTGGACAAAGCGTATGCCACCAGAGATTAGAACGAGAACGACGATGATGATAGAGGTCGTCGGATCTTCTTGTCCAGGCTTCGCCAACCAGACATTGGTCACCATGGAAATCATAGCGATGACCAGCAGGATGATTGTAAATGGATTGATAATAGATTCGTAAATCTTTTTGAGGATACTGTCTTCTTGACCCTTGGTGATGGTGTTTTCGCCATATAGGTCACGATTTTTCTCCACCTGCTCCTCAGTCAAGCCTGTTAGACTTGTCTTATAAAAAGATAGAGTTTCTTTTAAAGGTGTATGAATAGCTGTTGCTAATCTTTCTTTTGTAGTTTTCATTGGTTTCTCCTATCTGTATGAATGATATGTTTCATACACAGAGACCAATCACTTTATAAGGGCAGAACGACACAAATCAGCGATTGGCTGTGTATGTGCGGTTCTGGATGATCGTCAATTTGCATCGTTTGTCTCCTTTCCTTGTTCTAAAACAGTAGAAAATCCCACCATAAAATGGCAGGATTAAAAAACTAATTATCTGTTTTTTCGTTCAAGCTTTAACTCCATAGGGCAATGTAATGAGCTTAGTCTTGGCCTTCGCGACCAGAACTGTTGACCAACGAGTAGTGTCTCCACTGCTTTGCGGTAGTCATCCGTATCCCTATGGTAGCCTCACCTACCGTTTTCGTCTATCAGTATAAACCTTTAAAATATAAAAGTCAATGATTTATCTTAATTTTCTTAAATAACAATTAATTCCTTTGGAGCAAGGGTCAATAATTCGCAACCTGTATCCGTAATCAAGATATCATCCTCGATACGCACCCCGTATTTTCCATCCAGATAAATACCCGGCTCATCGGTCAAGACCATGCCAGCCTTGATTGGCTCTTCTGACTTGCCAAAGTAAGGAATTTCATGGATATCCAAACCAATCCCATGTCCAATCCCGTGGCTGAAGTAAGGACCGTAGCCTGCATCGTTAATAATCTGGCGCGGAATCCTGTCAAAATCAATTCGACTGAGACCAGCCTTGGCTGCATCTATGAGGGCTTGATTGCTGCGCAGGACAATATCATAAATCTCCCGCTCTTCATCTGTCACCTGCCCCACATGAACTGTCCGCGTCATATCGCTGACATAGTGGTTGTAGTAGCAACCAAAGTCCATGGTCAGGGTTTCACCCTTTTGAATGACCTTGTCACTAGCCACGCCATGTGGCATAGCAGAGCGGTAGCCCGAAGCGATGATAAAATCAAAAGAGGCACCTGAAGCACCTAGCTGGCGCATACGGGCATCTAAAAAGTTCATAACGGCTAGCTCAGTCGTCTCACCGGGCTTGATAAAATCCAGTACATCTAGGAAGGCTTGGTCAGAAATCTGGCAGGCCCTACGAATGGTTGCGATTTCTTGCTCATCCTTGATCATCCGCAGATTTTCAATAAAACCAGTCATTGGAACCAGCTCATGACCAGCAAACACACTTTCCAGCATCTTGAAGTAAGCATAGGAAATCTCGTCATCAAAGCCAATTTTTTCCAGCTTGTCGTCCGCTATAATTTTAGCAATTTCACCAACCGCATCGCGCGTTTCCACAATGTCAAAGCCCTCAACCACGCCCTTGGCAATAAGAGTATAACGAGAATCCGTCAGAAAAATCCGGCGCTTTTTACTGATGAAAACTGTCGCCTCTGTCCCGCTGAAACCAGTCAGATAGTAAATATTCTTCAGATTGGTTACTAAGACAGCATCACACTCTGTCTGTTTTAAGGCTACTTCAAATTTTTCAACTCTTGATAACATGAGAAAACCTCCATAAAATGATTTAATTTATTATAGCAAAAAAATATCGAAAATAATACAATCTATATAGCTAAGATTAGATAAAATTGACATTTGAAAGCGCTTAATGTATAATTTCTGTTAAACAAGAAAGAATGAGGTATCGATATGAATAAAACAGAATTGCTGTTACAAAGACTAGATGAGATTGGTCAGTCTCTAAAAGATTCGAACCAAGCACTAGCTTTGCTGGCGCTTGGTTCTTGCGGAACAGAAAGAGAACGATTGGATCAGTACTCAGATTTAGACTTCTTTGTTATTGTAAAAGATGGCTACAAGCAGACTTATATCCAAGACCTAACCTGGTTAAGTAAGCTAGAACCAATTGCATTTCACTACCAAAATACAGTGGACGGACATAAAGTTCTATTTGAAGATGATGTTTTTTGTGAATTTGCTGTCTTTGAAGCTCAAGAACTAGTAAACATTCCCTTCTCTGAAGGCAAGATTATCTGGAAGGAGGTCGGTTTTGATGAAACAATCTGTCAGCCACAAAGACTGCCATCAAAAGAAAACAGAGACCGTGAATGGTTGTTGGGAGAAATTTTATGTAATCTATATTTAGGGCTAGGTCGTTATCAGCGAGGCGAAAAATTAGCTGCTTATGATTTAATACAAAACAGAACCGTCAAGCTTTGGACTGAACTAATCAGTTTGGAAACAACTTCTAAATCTAATTTTATAGATATCTTTAATACCAACAGACGATTTGAAGAAGGTTATCCAAAGGAAGCCAAGCAATTGCCTCACTTTTTGCAAGGTTACGAACGCATTTCTGAGTCTGCTCAAGCACTCCTAGAATATCTGGATAAACACTATTCTCTTAACTCATTTATAAAAGAAAAAATTCGTAATTTATTATAAAAAAGACTCTGCCTAAAAAAGCAGAGCCTTTTAAATCTTATTTTAACTTTCCTTTCAAATACTGTCCTGTGTAGCTGGCTTCATTGGCCGCTACTTCTTCTGGGGTTCCTGTTGCGATGATGGTTCCACCACCGACACCGCCCTCAGGTCCCAAATCGATGATATGGTCTGCTGTCTTGATAACATCTAGATTGTGCTCGATGACGAGGACAGTATTCCCATCGTCGACAAAGCGAGCCAAGACTTTAAGCAAGCGAGCGATATCCTCAGTGTGAAGCCCTGTAGTTGGCTCATCCAGAATGTAGAAGGATTTCCCTGTCGAGCGTTTGTGGAGTTCACTAGCCAACTTCATACGCTGAGCTTCTCCTCCAGAAAGGGTGGTAGCCGGTTGCCCTAGCGTTACATAGCCCAGCCCCACATCCTTGATGGTCTGAAGTTTACGCTGAATCTTGGGAATGTGTTGGAAGAATTCCACCGCATCGTTGACGGTCATGTCCAAAACCTGCGAGATATTCTTTTCCTTATAGTGGACTTCTAGGGTTTCACTGTTGTAGCGAGTCCCGTGGCAGACTTCACAAGCCACGTATACATCTGGCAAGAAGTGCATCTCGATCTTGATAATCCCGTCACCTGAGCAGGCTTCGCAACGACCGCCCTTGATGTTGAAACTGAAACGGCCCTTCTTGTAGCCTCGAATCTTAGCTTCGTTTGTCTGGGCAAAAAGGTCACGTATATCGTCAAAAACTCCCGTATAGGTAGCCGGGTTAGACCTTGGCGTTCGCCCGATTGGACTCTGGTCAATATCAATCAAGCGGTCTACATGCTCAATCCCTGTAATCGTCTTAAATTTACCAGGCTTGTCTGAATTGCGATTGAGCTTCTGCGCAATGGCTTTTTTGAGGATGCTGTTGATTAAGGTCGATTTCCCTGAACCTGACACACCTGTCACCGCGATGAATTTTCCTAATGGGAAGCGAGCAGTGATATTTTGCAAGTTGTTCTCACGCGCACCTGTCACTTCGATAAAGCGACCATTTCCGGCACGGCGCTCTTCTGGTACTGGAATGGCACGTTTACCTGACAAGTACTGGCCTGTAATAGACTTACTATTACGGGCCACCTGCTTGGGTGTTCCTGCAGCAACAATCTCGCCACCAAAAACACCGGCACCTGGACCAACGTCAATCAGATAATCCGCCTCGCGCATGGTATCTTCGTCGTGTTCCACCACGATGAGAGTATTGCCCAAGTCACGCATCTTTTTCAGACTAGCAATCAGGCGGTCATTATCCCTCTGGTGAAGACCAATCGACGGCTCATCCAGGATATAAAGGACACCTGATAAATTGGACCCAATCTGGGTTGCCAAGCGAATACGCTGACTCTCTCCACCTGATAGGGTTCCTGCCGAACGTGACAGGGTCAGATAGTTAAGACCTACGTTATTGAGGAAGGTCAATCGATCCTTGATTTCCTTGAGAATGGGACGGGCGATAATCGCTTCATTTTCAGACAAGGTCAGCTGGCTCACCAACTCCAAGTGGTCTGCGATAGACAGATCTGAGATTTCACCAATATGTGGTCCTTGCTCACCACCCACACGGACAGACAAGGCCTGATCGTTGAGACGATAGCCATGACAGGTTCCACAAGTCAGCTCATTCATGTAGAGTCGCATCTGGGTACGGGTGTAGTCACTGTTAGTCTCATGGTAACGACGCTTGATATTATTGACAACTCCCTCAAAAGGAATGTCAATATCGCGCACACCGCCAAATTCATTTTCATAGTGGAAATGGAATTCCTTGCCATCAGACCCGTAAAGAATCAAGTTTTTATCTTCTTCTGACAAGTCCTCAAAAGGCTTATCCATATCCACTCCAAAGGCTGTCATGGCCTGCTCTAGCATGTTTGGATAGTAGTTGGATGAGATAGGATTCCAAGGTGCCAAGGCTCCCTCACGCAAAGTTTTGCTGGTATCAGGAACCACCAAGTCAACATCCACCTCCAGCTTGATGCCCAAACCGTCACACTCACTGCATGAGCCAAAAGGAGCATTAAAGGAGAAGAGACGTGGCTCTAACTCTGGAACAGTAAAACCACAAACTGGACAGGCATAGTGCTCAGAAAAGAGCAACTCAGAATCGTCCATAGTGTCGATAATGACATAACCTTCTGCGATACGAAGGGCAGCCTCTATGGAGTCAAAGAGACGGCTACGAATGCCCTCCTTGATAACAATACGGTCAACCACAACATCGATATTGTGTTGCTTGCTCTTGGACAACTCTGGCACTTCGGTCACATCATAGACTTCCCCATCCACACGGACACGGACATAGCCATCTTTCTGAACCTTTTCAATGACACTCTTGTGTTGCCCTTTTTTCTTACGAATGACCGGAGCTAAAATTTGCAGACGTTGGCGTTCTGGTAATTCCAAAACCTTATCCACGATTTGCTCTACAGAAGAAGCCTTGATAGCCCCGTGTCCGTTGATACAGTAAGGCGTCCCCACACGTGCGTAGAGGAGACGCAGATAGTCATTGATTTCAGTCGTTGTTCCAACGGTCGAACGAGGGTTTTTACTAGTCGTTTTCTGGTCGATGGAAATAGCTGGGCTGAGACCATCAATGGCATCTACATCTGGTTTTTCCATGTTGCCCAAAAACTGGCGAGCATAGGCTGATAGACTCTCTACATAGCGACGTTGGCCCTCAGCATAGAGGGTATCAAAGGCCAGACTGGATTTCCCAGACCCTGACAAACCAGTCACAACAACCAGCTTGTCTCGCGGAATCTCCACATCAATATTTTTTAAGTTATGGGCACGTGCCCCATGAATCACAATTTTATCTTGCATCTTTGTTCTTTCTAGTCCATTATTGCTTTCCATTATACCAAAAAATGTGAAATTCTATTACCCAAAAAGCTGTTTTTATAGTATAATAGTACGGTGCAAAAAATGAATCACTGAATAGTAGGAAAGGATAGGGGATATGAAACAAGTTTTTCTCTCAACAACAACTGAATTTAAAGAGATCGACACGCTTGAACCGGGTACTTGGATCAACCTCGTCAATCCTACACAAAATGAATCGTTGGAAATCGCCAACGCCTTTGACATTGACATTGCCGACCTTCGAGCACCGCTCGATGCGGAAGAAATGTCCCGTATTACCATCGAAGATGAGTACACTTTGATCATCGTAGACGTTCCCATCACAGAGGAAAGAAACAATCGTACCTACTACGTTACGATTCCGCTGGGGATTATCATCACAGAGGAAACCATTATCACCACCTGCTTGGAACCCCTCCCAGTTCTCGATGTCTTTATCAACCGTAGACTGCGCAACTTTTACACCTTCATGCGTTCACGTTTTATCTTCCAGATTCTCTACCGCAACGCTGAGCTTTACCTGACAGCCCTTCGTTCGATTGACCGTAAGAGTGACCAGATCGAAAGTCAACTTCACAAATCCACTCGAAACGAAGAACTGATCGAACTCATGGAATTGGAAAAGACCATCGTCTATTTCAAGGCCTCACTTAAGACGAACGAGCGCGTGATTAAGAAATTGACCAGTGCAACCAGCAATATCAAAAAATACTTAGAGGACGAAGACCTACTCGAAGACACCCTGATTGAAACCCAACAGGCCATCGAGATGGCAGATATCTATGGAAATGTCCTTCACTCTATGACAGAGACCTTTGCCTCTATCATTTCCAATAACCAGAACAACATCATGAAGACCCTGGCTCTCGTGACCATCGTTATGTCTGTCCCAACCATGATCTTCTCAGCCTACGGGATGAACTTTAAGGATAATGAAATCCCTTTGAACGGTGAGCCTCATGCCTTCTGGTTAATCGTCTTTATCGCCTTTGCTATGAGTGTTTCGCTCACTCTCTATCTCATCCATAAAAAATGGTTCTAAGAGGAATCCCTATGTCTCAGATTGATTTACAAAAATTAACTAAGAAAAACCAAGAGTTTATCCACATCGCTACCCAACAATTTATCAAAGATGGCAAAACAGATGCTGAAATCAAGGCTGTTTTTGAGGAAGTCATTCCTAAAATCCTTGAAGAGCAAGTCAAAGGAACGACAGCTCGTTCCCTCTACGGCGCTCCAACTCACTGGGCTCACAGCTTTACAGTCAAGGAACAGTACGAAAAAGAGCATCCAAAAGAAAATGATGATCCAAAACTCATGATTATGGACTCAGCCCTTTTTATCACCAGTCTCTTTGCACTGGTTAGCGCTCTGACCAACTTTTTCTCTACAGACCAGGCTATTGGCTATGGTTTGATTACCCTCTTGTTGGTTGGACTTGTTGGAGGGGTGGCCTTCTACTTGATGTACTACTTTGTCTACCAGTATTATGGACCAGACACAGATCGTAGCCAGCGCCCTCCTTTCTGGAAATCAATCCTCGTCATCCTCGCTGCTATGCTTCTCTGGTTGGCTGTCTTCTTCGCAACAAGCTTCCTACCAGCAGCTCTCAATCCAATTCTTGCTCCACTGCCTTTGGCTGTCCTAGGAGCAGCCCTTCTCGCCCTTCGCTTCTATCTCAAGAAACGCTTCAATATCCGAAGCGCAAGCGCAGGCCCATCCCGTTATTAAGAAAAGTGAAACGCTATGGCATATAGTCAATCCTTAGCACAGCAGATTCGAAAAATTCTAGCACTCAAACTTCCTCCCCAAATTTTCGAAGAAGAGCTAGAAGAAAAGAAACTGTTTGGTGGCCTGGCCTTTATGATTCGTGGGAAAATGGTTCTTACAGTCAGTTCCAGAAAGGACGAGCTGGTTATGGTGAGAATTGGCAAAGAAATGGAAAAGCAAGTTCTACCCCGAACAGGAGCTCGTACTACATTGATGAGAGGGCGACCTTATCATGGCTATATAGACCTAGATATTGAAGGTCAAAAAGAACTTCCTTACTGGATTGATTTAGCCCTCTCCTATAATCAAGAGTTAACCAAGTAACTCATATCTAGTGAGATTACAGATTAGTAAAACGATAAGCAACTGCACTAGCGGTTGCTTTTTTCTTGCTTTCTTGATATCCAATAGAACTTCTACCCCCAATCCCTATAGTTTTCTCCCATCTTTTATGATAAAATAGGCTCAATCAATTTCTAGGAGGATGAGATATGGTTTCTACTATTGGTATCGTGAGTTTGTCTAGTGGTGTTATCGGAGAGGATTTTGTCAAACACGAAGTCGATTTGGGTATTCAACGTCTCAAGGATTTGGGACTCAATCCTGTCTTTCTGCCCCATTCGCTAAAAGGGTTAGACTTTATCAAGGACCATCCGGAGGCACGTGCAGAGGATTTGATGCAGGCCTTTTCTGATGATAGCATCGACATGATCCTATGCGCCATCGGTGGGGATGATACCTATCGCTTGCTACCCTACCTTTTTGAAAACGACCAGCTCCAAAAGGTTATCCAACAAAAGATTTTTCTTGGCTTCTCGGATACAACCATGAACCACCTTATGTTGCACAAACTAGGGATCAAGACTTTTTATGGGCAATCCTTTCTAGCAGACATTTGTGAATTGGACAAGGAGATGTTGCCCTATAGTCTCCACTACTTTAAAGAATTGATCGAGACGGGAAGAATCTCAGAAATCCGCCCTAGCGACCTTTGGTATGAGGAACGGACTGATTTTAGTCCCAAGGCTCTGGGAACAGCTCGTATCAGTCATGTAAATACAGGCTTTGATTTGTTGCAAGGAAATGCTCAGTTTGAGGGAGAAATTCTCGGTGGTTGCCTTGAGTCCCTCTATGATATCTTTGACAATTCTCGATACGCAGACAGCACGGACCTCTGCCAAGAGTACCGACTCTTCCCTGACTTATGTGACTGGGAAGGAAAGATTCTCTTGCTAGAAACAAGCGAAGAAAAGCCTGAACCTGATGATTTCAAAAAAATGTTGCGGACTTTAAAGGACACGGGGATATTTGGGGTTATCAGTGGACTCTTGGTCGGAAAGCCAATGGATGAAACCTTCTATGACGACTATAAGGAAGCACTATTGGATATCATTGATAACAATATCCCGATTGTCTATAATCTGAATGTCGGTCACGCAACTCCAAGAGCCATTGTGCCCTTTGGCGTTCACGCTTATGTGGATACACAGAAGCAAGTCATTCGCTTTGACTATAACAAAAAATAAACAATTTCTCCATTTTTGTGCTTTGGTATTGATTTTCGTTACAATTTGTGTCTGAATTTATTGCATTTTGCTTATTTCTATGATATCTTTTTAAAGGAGGTGTATATGACTAAACAAAAAATAAATCAAATTGTCGGTTCAATCGGGGCCTTTATCGGGATTATTGTATTTATCGCCTACATCCCACAAATTTTTGCCAATTTACAAGGCAACAAAGCTCAACCATTCCAGCCTTTATCCGCAGCAGTATCTTGTTTAATTTGGGTTATTTACGGATGGACAAAAGAACCTAAGAAGGATTGGATACTAATTATTCCAAACTCAGCTGGCGTTGTCTTAGGTGGACTGACATTTCTTACTGCACTATAAAAATTACTAGCATATAATCAAAAAGCTGAGAAACTCATCTCAGCTTTTTCTATATTCTCAGATAATTAGACGCCTGCACTCACTTATTTCCGCTTTTCCACTCACAATCATTTTCGTGGTCGTCAATCAGACCTGCCGCTTGTAGAAAAGCTAAAACTGCGACTGGACCTGTGAACTTGAAGCCTCGTTTTTTGAGATCTTGAGATAACTTTTCAGACAAGGCTGTTTTAGCAGGTGCTAGGTGATAGTCAGGAACATCATTCACGATCGTTTTTCCCTCAACAAAGGACCAGAGATAAGCGTCAAAAGAGCCAAAGGTTTTCTGGACTTGTAAAAATGCTTGGGCGTTGGCACGCGTCGCAAAAATCTTGGCTCGATTTCGAATGATGGCTGGATTCTCTAACATGGCTTCCAACTCCCCATCTGTCATTTCCGCGACCTCTTGAATTTGATAGCCATGAAATGCTTCTCGGAATCCTTGGCGTTTGTTTAGTACCGTTTCCCAAGATAGACCCGACTGGTAAGTTTCCAAACAAAGCAACTCAAAAAGAGCACGGTCATCATGAAGGGGTTGGCCCCACTCTTCATCATGATAGGCCACATATAATGGGTTGTTCATTTTAACCCAACCACAGCGTTTTGTCATAAAAATCTCCTATTTTACCAACATCTTAAGGGCCGACTTGATATAGTTCTCAGCTGTGTCTGTCGTTCCTTCAAAGAATTTCTTGATTTTCTTAAGCTCGGTTGCCTTGTAGCCCAGTGCCAACATGGCTTCCATAGCTTCTTCCAGTTCTTGGTTTTCAGCGCTGGTTTGCACTGCCACCTTGGCAGGAAGGTCATCACTAGCCACGACTACCTTGCCTTCCAAGTCCAGCACCATCTGTTGGGCTGTTTTCTTGCCAATTTTAGGGAACTTGGTCAAGTAGGTGATGTTCTTAGTCTCGATCGCCTGAACCAAGCCAGCATTGTCATCGGCAGCGATAATAGCAAGAGCTGACACAGGACCAATCCCTGAGACCGAAATCAGGCTGAGAAAGAGCTTCTTCTCGTCTTCTGAACGAAAGCCGTAAAGCAGATGGGCATCCTCACGGACAACTTGGTGCACATAAATCTGAGTTTCTTGATTCACCTGACCTGAATAGGCATAAGGATTGGCCACATGCAGGATATAGCCGATACCGTTAGCTTCTAGGACGATGTATTTAGCAGTGACTTTGGTAATGATTCCTTTTAGATATTCGTACATAATTTTCACTTTCTATAATTGATTTGCAATTCCTTGTAAATGCGCTGCTCTGATGATAAGAAGCAACCCAAGTACTGCACACACAATAAAAACGAACCAAACACCTACAGCACCTGTTGCAGCGCTGATAGAAATCATCGCCCCCGCTAAAATAGACGCTAAAGGCTGCGCCATATTAAGGAAACCTGAGTAGGTTCCGAGCTTATTCTCATTCATCATTTCCGCCCGCAAAACTTGGCTTGGCGGCATGCAGATGAGTTCCCCCATAGTATAGAGAATGGCTAGCAAAAACAGAGCCCAGAAACTCCTGAAGACAATGGTGAAAAGCATACCCAAGTCAAAGATAATACTTCCCAATAAAAACTGCGGTATGAGCTTCATTTCCTTGGTCAAACGATTGGCAGTCGTTATGAAGCAAACAATAATCAGGGTATTGATAAAGACCATGATACTGAGCATCTTAGCTCCTGAAATATGAATACCGAAAATACTACTCGCGATGAATGACTCTTTCAAATGAACGGGTATATAATTGTCAATTTGCAACCAGATAACACCATTAAATACAGTCCCTAACGTATAAAGTAGGAAAATTTTGTCCTGAAAAACAGAAGCATAATTTTTCACAGTTGCCAAAGGACTGCTACCATGCTCAAAGACCAGATTAGCTGGCTTGCTTTCTGAAAAATATTTCCAAGCGAGGAAAAAATTCAAGAAGCTAATTACCGTCAAAACCAGAAGCAACTCAAAAAAATGGTGGTCGTAAAAGAAACCTGCAAGCCCTGCTCCTAACATAACGGATACATTGACAAACCAATAACTAATCGTATAAACGAAACGGCGATTTTGCTCGTCGGTCAAATCAATAATCATCGCATCAATAGCCGGCCAAGAGAAAGTTCCTGCGGTCTCTGCCAGCAACATTCCGACAAAAGTCAAAAAGGGAAAAATATGATTAGGCATATTTGCCAGCAGCACAAGAAAGTAGCCACTCGCAAGACCAAAGTTTCCCCAGTCAATGACTTTCTTACGTCCCCAAAGATCCGCCAAATGTCCACCATACAGCCCAGCTAAAAAACCAATGAGTTTGGTTGTGATCATCAATAACCCCGCCCAAAAGGCTCCAAAATATTGAACATAGTACATGGCCATAAAAGGAGTAATGGCACTCTCTAAAATCCGTGCTACAAAGCTCATCCATTCCCGCATTTGAATTTGCTTGGGGAGGGCAAAAAATTCTTTCATCTTTCATTCCTTTTTCATAATTTCTTCGCTTTTTCTTACCTAGTATATCATATTTTTTTGCTGAAAACTGCAAACACAAGTGCAACCGGTGGTTGACAAATTGTACAGGAGATTGTATTCTCTTTATAAGTAAAAATTGTTAGGATAGAAGTAGAAAAAGGAGGATAGAATGATGAAACTCGCAGAAAAACTATTTGAACTCCGAAAGGAAAAAGGTTGGTCCCAAGAAAAGCTAGCAGAACAAATCAATGTTTCTCGGCAAAGCATCTCCAAATGGGAGTCTGGACAAGTCCTTCCTGAAATCGAAAAAATCATTGAAATAAGCAAGATTTTTCAAGTGACAACTGACTATCTACTACTGGATGAAAGCATTGAAAAAGTTTCCACAGCAGTGATTTTGGAGGAAGACAAAGACAACTACTATAAAAAGGTTAAATCCTTTGGTCTTTGGCAGGTGATTTATATTTTTGTATTGGCTCTGGCTATCTATCTCTTTTTAGCCGGTTCTAGTTTTCCAGCTGAATTCACCGCTTGGATCTGGCTAACCTTCGTTCTCTTAATCGCTTCTGCTGTCGCTATCAATAAGGTTCTCAAAACCAAACAACGTTATCTTGATAAGGTCATTGGTCTTGAGACTCCTTCAGACAACGACGATTCTACAAAGCCTGGAATCACCTAATTCAGTTTTCACAACATTTTTATAGAACTGGTCTTGTCAAGCAAGTGTAAATATCGTGTCAAGTTGCCCATGTCCAATCAAGTTCCCACCTTAGAAAAACTAAAAAGCCTTGTTCAAAAGGAACAAAGGCTTTTTGTGTTCTTAATATTTCCCCAACTCACGAAGACTCGTATGATTTTCCTGAATGCGTCGGAACATTTTTTCCATATCTGACTTGGTAAAATGCACCAAAACGGGACGTCCGTGTGGACAGTTGTAGGGGTTATCACATTGAGAAAGCTGATAAAGGAGCTGTCTGGCTGAATGGTCATCGATACGGTGATTGGCCTTGATCGACCGCTTGCAGGACATCATGATAGCCAGCTCTGCTCGGTATTTCTTGATCGAAACTTCTTTAGTTAAGAGGAGCATATCGCACATCTCATAGATACCAGATTCGATTTCCTCTTCGGCCATCCAAATAGGATGTTCACGCAGGATAAATTGATTTTCTCCATACTCTGCTAGAAAAACACCTACTTCCTCTAGG
This sequence comes from Streptococcus sp. HMSC072D05, assembly GCF_001815805.1. Lineage (GTDB taxonomy): Bacteria > Bacillota > Bacilli > Lactobacillales > Streptococcaceae > Streptococcus. The sequence continues at coordinate 97,943 of NZ_KV821982.1, read as the reverse complement.
AGAGGCATTCTTTCTCTAAGACGAAGGGCATCATCCGCAGGAAATTCAAAGATGTAGGGCACTAAGAGTTGCTGCTGACTCTGGTCAACATTGCCGATGCTTTCACGGTATTCCTCGTACTTGACTCGTTCCTGAGCCGCGTGCTGGTCTATGATGTAGAGTCCATCTCGCCCTTGGGCAAAGAGATAAGTCCCGTGCATCTGTCCGAAGAACTCCAACTCTGGGAAACTCGATGCTTCTTCTCGCTCCAGCTTATCATAAGCCTTATCGAGGCTAGCAAGATCTAACTCTGGATGGTCTAATTGGCCATAGTTAGCAGGCTTTCTCTCTGCAAAATGCAGTTTTGCGGGCTTGGTTAGCTGGTCCAAGGTTTCCTTGGCAAACAGAGTTAGGTCCCTACCCTCCTCAGTTAATTCAACCTGGTGATCAGCCACCTCAACTTGACTAGGTTTTGAGAGTTCTGTTTTTTCATAGTAGAGCGTATTTTCTTTGAGTGGGAGAATGGTCTGCTCTACCTTTTGACGATTGCGCACGGTCGACTTGGCAAGATTTTCTAAAGCATCAGGAATCAAGGCTTGTTCCTTGAGACTATTTGAAATAGCTTCTGAAACCAGCGCCATCAGTTCTCTTTCCTTAGAAATCCGCACTTCTTGCTTAGTTGGATGGACATTGACATCAGCTAGATAGGGGTCAATATGGATGTGAATGACAGCCAGTGGAAAACGCCCTACCATGAGTTTGCTTCCATAACCATCAAGAATAGCGCGATTGAGCAAGAAGTTCTTGATATAGCGGCCATTGATGAAGAGGCTGATATAGTTACGATTTGCTCGAGTTAACTCAGGCAGAGACACAAAACCTGTAATTTCAAAATCTAAGTCAGAGTTCTCAATTTCAATCATCTTCTTAGCACTCGCCAAACCATAAATCCCTGCGATGGCTTGACGCAGTTGACCAGTCCCTGCTGTCCACGTCATTTCCTTGCCATCACTAATCAAACTGAAGGAAATCTCAGGATGAGCTAATCCCAGACGGTTGACAATATCAATGATATGAGACAGCTCCGCTTGCTGGCTCTTCATATACTTGAGACGGGCAGGTGTGTTGAAAAAGAGGTCTTCCACACAAACTTTGGTTCCTACAGGGCTAGTCGCTGGGATGACTTCCTCAACTTGACCTCCACGCGCGACTAACTTAGTCCCATGACTCGCACCATCCACCGCCGTCAACAGAGTCAGCACACTGACAGAAGCGATAGAAGGCAGGGCTTCACCACGAAAACCAAGCGTCCGAATCCGAAAGAGGTCTGCCTGATTTTTTATCTTACTGGTCGCATGGCGACGCAAGGCCAACTCCACCTCATCGTGGGCAATTCCATGACCATTATCGGTGATTTGAATTTTCTTGAGACCAGCTTCCTCAATCTCAATGATAATCTGGCTAGAACCCGCGTCAATGGCATTTTCTACCAACTCTTTGACCACACTGGCAGGACGTTCGATAACCTCCCCTGCCGCGATCTGGTTTGCTAACACTTCTGGCAATTCAATAATATGAGACATCTTTCAGCCCCTTTCTGTATCTATTTTCCTAGAAATTGATTAGTGCTATTATACCATATTTCAAATGCTATCAGAAAAAGCAAATACCACATAGACTCCAAATCTCTCCACATAGACAAAAGCTCTTGCCATGGGTCGTAAAATAGTGTTTAATAAAGGTGTACAAGAAGTGATCACAATTTTGTATGAAATATAAGGAGAGAAATTTATGAAAGTAGAACTACAGATTAAAGAGACTTACGAGGAGGAAAAGTTGATTGTCCAAACTCCTCAGCCGACCGAAAAAGTCCAGAAAGTCATCGAGTTCGCTGAAAATCTTGACCAAAAAGAAACAATCAAAGGAAAGATTGATGATCAGGTCTATCTAGTTAAGATTGGTAAGATACAACGCTTCTATATCTAGAATCGCAAGGTTCTAGCAGAAACGTCGAGTCAGACCTACAGCATTGATTTGCGACTCTATCAAGTTCTTGAAATTCTACCGACCACTTTTATCCAAATTTCCCAATCTGAAATCGTCAATATCGACTCCATCTCTCATCTCAAGCTCACGCCCAACGGTCTGGTTGAAATTTTCTTAAAAAACGAAAGCTTCACCTACTCTTCACGCCGCTACCTAAAAACCATCAAGGAGAAATTAGAACTATGAAAAAACAAATCTTTCACGATGCAGCCACTGGTGTACTTATCGGCCTCATCCTCTCTATCCTTTTTTCACTCATTTATGCACCAAATACCTATGCCCCACTGAGTCCCGAGTCTCTTATCGGCCAAGTGATGGTTCAACATCAGGTTCATGGTGCCCTGGTCTTGCTCTACTGCACGATTATCTGGTCAGCTATCGGCGTTCTCTTTAGCTTTGGCAGCCGCTTATTCAATCGTGACTGGAGCCTGCTCCGTGCCACACTTTCCCATTTCTTCCTCATGCTGGCTGGCTTTGTTCCACTAGCAACTCTGGCTGGTTGGTTCCCCTTCCACTGGACCTTCTATCTCCAGCTCATTCCAGAGTTTGCGATCGTCTACCTCATCATCTGGGTTATTCTCTATAAAAGAGAAGCAAAAAAAGTGGACCACATCAATCAACTTTTGGCCCATAAAAAGTAATAGAGAAAATCCCACTCACAAATGCATGAGTGGGATTCTTTTTATAACTTTTGTTTGAGCTCGACCAAGACATTCATAGCCTGCATAGGTGTCATATTGTAAACATCCAGTTTAACTAATTCTGCTAGGATAGGATGCTCTGCAGGCGCGTCAAAGAGTGACATCTGTTCAGTAACATCACTTGTTTCTCTCATCGGAGCAGGACTTTCCGTCCCTTGATTCTCCAGTTGAGTCAATATCTTATCCGCCCTTGCTAAAAGTTCTGCTGGCAAGCCAGCAATCTTAGCAACGTGAATACCATAGGATTTGTCAGCTGGTCCTGGCTCGATCTTGTGAAGGAAGGTGACCTGCCCATTCTGCTCCAAGGTTGCCACGTGGACATTGACCAAGTGTTCCAAGCTAGACTCCAGACTGGTCAGCTCATGGTAGTGGGTAGCAAAGAGGGTTTTGGCTCCGATATGTTCATGGATGTATTCGATGATGGATTGAGCAAGAGCCATCCCGTCATAAGTTGCAGTTCCGCGTCCCAATTCATCAAAGAGAATCAAGGAATCCTTGGTCGCATGCGAAATGGCATTGTTGGCCTCCATCATCTCCACCATGAAGGTTGATTGACCTGAAACCAAGTCATCTGCTGCTCCGATACGGGTAAAGATGGCATCGAAGATCGGCAAATGGGCGCTTTCTGCCGGCACATAAGAACCCAGCTGGGCCATAACCGCAGTCATGGCTAACTGGCGCATGTAGGTTGACTTCCCACTCATGTTGGGCCCTGTAATTAGCTGAATACTCGTATCTTCTGCCATCTGGATACTATTTGGAATATAGGTCTGAGCTCCCATGACCTTTTCGACGACAGCATGGCGCCCTTTCTGGATATCAATTTGTGAATCGTCTCCAAACTCAGGTCGGATCAAATGCTGGGTTTCAGCCACAACTGCTAGACTTTGCAAGACATCAACCGTTGCAATTCCTTGGGCTAGAGCCTGCAAACGCTGGATGTACTTGCTGACTTCCTCACGGATACGCATAAAGATTTCATATTCTAGGTTGGCTGACTTCTCGCGCGCCTCCAGCATATCTCCCTCGATACGGGCTAATTCCTCGGTACCAAAGCGTTCCGAATTTTTCAACGTCGCCTTGCGGAAAAAGTGGGCTGGAACATTTCCCAGTTGCGAATTGGTCACATGGAAATAGTAACCATCTTTTTTATTGTAGTCAATCTTGAGCGTGCTGATGCCAGAGTTTTCTCTCTCCTTAGCCTCAATCTCAGCAATCCAGCTAGTCCCTTCTCTGAGCACACGACGGTACTTGTCTAATGTCTCATCAAATCCCGTACGGATAATGCCACCTTCCGTAATCACGTGAGGAGCTTCAGGAGCAATGGCAGCACTAATCAAGCTCTCCAACTCAGGGATGGCATCTAACTGTTTGATAAGATAGGCCAGGGCAGGTTGCTCCAGGCCTTCTAAAATCGCTCGAATCCGTGGCACACTAGATAAGGTGGTCGCTAACTGTAAGAGATCCTTGGGATTGGTCTTGCCAAAAGAAACCCGACTAGCCAAGCGTTCGATATCATAAACACCCTTGAGGCTATCCGTTAAATCACTACGCTCAAAGAAGTGGTCAAGAAAGACCTGCACCACCTCTTGCCGCTGGACGATTCGCTCCTTATCAATCAAGGGACGATGAATCCAAGACCGCAAGAGCCGCATACCCATAGCCGTTTTGGTTTCATCTAAAAGCCAGAAAAGACTGCCTTGCTTCTTGCCTGAACGGGCATTCTCAACCAAATCCAAACTAGCCTTGGTCGCATAATCCATCTGTAAGAAATCTTTGATTTCATAGCGGATAACTGGTTTGAGATGGTTCAATTCCCGCATCTGGGTCCGATGAACATACTGGAGGAGCTTACTAGCTGCCGCTTGCTCCACAGCTGCCAGTCGTGAATCCAATAAATGGATGTCCTCAAAACCTTCTTTCTCATAGGAAATCACCAGATTCATCTGACGACTTAGAATTTGTTCTTCTTCCTCAGGCAAGTCATAACCCAGAACTACTTCTCGCGCCTTGAGATTGCGAATTTCCCCACAAACCAATGTGAAATCCAATAGCCCCGTCACATAGAAATCACCTGTCACCAGATCCATATAAGCCAGACCAAACTGACTGCCATCACGGTCTATAGCAACCAAGAAATTGTTCTGACTGTCTGGCTTACTGCTATCAACGACCGTTCCAGGTGTGATGACCTGGACCACCTCTCGCTTGACAACTCCGACCGCTTGTTTGGGATCTTCCATCTGTTCTGCAATGGCAACTTTATAACCCTGTTCAATCAGAACATCGATATACTGCTGGGCAGAATGATAGGGGACACCCGCCATGGGTATCGGATTTTCTGCATTTTTATTCCGACTCGTTAAGGAAATTTCTAAAATCTGTGCTGCATTAATTGCATCTTCATAGAACAACTCGTAAAAATCACCCATTCGAAAAAGCAAAAAAGCATCTGGGTATTGTTTCTTAATATCCACATACTGTTGCATGCCGGGTGATAGCTTTTCTGTTGCCATTTTCCGTCTCTCCTTGCTAAAAATAAGTCTTGAGAGCAACTCCCAAGACCTTATTTATCTTTCATCAAATCTAGCAAACGATCTTCCATCAGCTTGGCAACGTGCTGGTCTCGACAAATAACCAATAAGGTATTAGCACCAGCAACCGTTCCTAAAATCCATTCATCCTTGTTTGCATCTACAATGTTTGCTAAGACTGCAGCTTCCCCAAGTTTGGTATGAAGTACCAAGGTGAACTCAGCTCTTGCAACTCCTTCTAAATGATGAGACAAAAACTCAACTAAATCAATCTTATCTGTCTCATTTGCTAGTACATAATACACCATATCATTTTTCTTAACCTTGGTCAAGCCGATTTCACGCAAATCACGTGACAAAGTCGTTTGTGTCACATAAACATTACGAGCTTCTAAACGATCTTGAATCTCTTTTTGTGTCCCAAGTTTTTCTTCGGTGATCATCTTTTTAATCAATTGATGCCGTTCTCTTTTTCTCATATTATCCTCTTAAGTGAATATTTATAACAAGTTTTACATTTATTTTATAACTACATTATACCAAAAAAACTAGATAATTCAAAAAAATTCTTTTCTTTCTCAAAAAATGTAGTAAATTGTGTTAAAATAGTAAAAAAGCCCAAAAGGAGCCCTTATGAATACAAAAGAATTGATTGCTAGCGAGTTGGCTAGCGTCATTGATAGCCTGGATCAAGAGGCTATTTTAAATTTACTGGAAACACCTAAAAACTCAGAAATAGGAGACATCGCCTTCCCTGCCTTTTCTCTAGCAAAGGTCGAGCGTAAAGCTCCTCAAATGATTGCAACAGATATTGCTGAAAAAATCAATAGTCAAGCCTTTGAAAAGGTTGTCGCTACTGGACCTTACGTCAACTTTTTCCTTGATAAATCTGCTATTTCGGCTCAGGTATTACAGGATGTTATCACTGAAAAAGAACACTATGCCGACCAAACCATTGGCAAGCAAGAAAATGTCGTCATTGACATGTCTAGTCCCAATATCGCAAAACCCTTCTCAGTAGGCCACTTGCGTTCAACGGTTATCGGGGATAGCTTGTCACATATTTTCCAAAAAATCGGTTATCAAACGGTCAAGGTCAACCACCTAGGAGACTGGGGCAAACAGTTTGGAATGTTGATCGTTGCCTACAAGAAATGGGGAAATGAGGAAGCCGTTAAAGCGCATCCAATCGATGAACTTCTTAAACTCTACGTTCGCATCAATGCTGAAGCTGAAAAAGACCCTAGCTTGGATGAAGAAGCACGCGAATGGTTCCGCAAACTGGAAAATGGAGATGAGGAAGCCCTCGCTCTCTGGCAATGGTTCCGTGATGAAAGTTTAGTGGAATTCAACCGCCTTTACAATGAATTGCAAGTTGATTTTGACAGCTACAACGGAGAAGCCTTCTACAATGATAAGATGGATGCTGTTGTAGACATTCTCGCTGAAAAAGGACTTCTTGTTGAGTCAGAAGGGGCTCAAGTTGTGAATCTTGAGAAATATGGAATTGAACATCCAGCCCTTATCAAAAAATCTGATGGTGCAACTCTCTATATCACACGTGACTTGGCTGCAGCCCTCTACCGTAAAAACGAATACCAATTTGCAAAATCCATCTATGTTGTTGGTCAAGAGCAATCTGCCCACTTCAAACAACTCAAGGCAGTACTACAAGAGATGGGCTACGATTGGAGCCAAGACATTGTCCATGTTCCGTTTGGATTGGTAACAAAAGAAGGAAAAAAACTCTCTACTCGTAAAGGAAATGTCATCTTGCTAGAACCGACTATCGCTGAGGCTATCAGTCGTGCCAAGGCCCAAATCGAAGCGAAAAATCCTGAGTTAGAAAATAAAGACCAGGTTGCCCACGCTGTTGGAGTTGGGGCTATCAAGTTCTATGATCTTAAGACCGACCGTACAAATGGATACGACTTCGACCTTGAAGCTATGGTATCCTTTGAAGGAGAAACTGGACCTTACGTTCAATACGCCTACGCTCGTATCCAATCTATCTTGCGCAAAGCTAATTTCAAACCAGATACAGCTGGCAACTACAGCCTGAAGGATGCTGAAAGCTGGGAAATCATTAAACTACTCCAAGACTTCCCACGTATTATCAATCGTGCAGCAGATAACTTTGAACCTTCTATTATTGCGAAATTTGCGATTAGTTTGGCTCAAGCTTTCAACAAGTACTATGCACATACACGTATCCTAGATGAAAGTCCTGAGCGCGACAGCCGTCTAGCCCTCAGCTACGCAACCGCAGTGGTCCTCAAAGAAGCTCTTCGTTTGCTCGGAGTAGAAGCGCCGGAGAAGATGTAAATCGCCAAAGTTACTTGATTGCGAAGCAATCTAAGTAACTAACACCAAATCCTATTCGGACTTTGGCTAGGCGCCTCACTAGTAAAGAAACATAAATATTGTCGATTTATGTTTCTTTACGTCGTAACCAGTACGAGTTGCCCAAACGCTTCACTAATTCACCTAACCAAATAATATCGATTCGGTTAGGCTCATGTCGTAATCTTTTAAATTACTTGAAAGCAATCCGAACGATTGAGCAAAATAACATTTATATTTTGTTCGGCCTTGTAGCTGTTTAATGAAACAATTTATTCACGTATACTATTTCTTTATCACACTGGGAGATTTCCTATGAGCCAATATGCTTATATCCTCGTTGTACTTAGCTTGGTTTTCCTTTTTCTGCTCAATAAGTACGAGAAGGAAAGACTGCAAAGACTCTACCAAGAGCAACTCTTGAAGGACGAGACATTTAGGTCTGATATCAAAGAGAAAATTCACACGACTGAAAATATCAATGATGTCATTGCACATATCAATAAAACTTACCATCTGGGAATGTTGCTCTCAAAAGACGTTACAGATCAATTGAAATAATCAAAATCCGAGAAGCTTTCTTCTCGGATTTTTTTAGCCTTAACTATATTCTCCTTGGAGAAATTTCATCAGTACATGTAAAGTTTTCTGTAATTTTCTATATTTTTTCAAAATATTCTTGCATTTCCTTTAAGTTTTTTGTAGAATAGTAGCTATCTATTCAGATTATTCTGAAAATTCAAAAATAGGAGTGTTTATTATGTCACAAGTTACGTTATCAAACCAGTCAACCTGGGCAAGCAAACTAAAGGCAATGGGGCCAGGAATCCTAATGGCTTCTGCAGCCGTTGGAGGTTCTCACATCGTATCCTCCACTCAAGCTGGTGGTTCCTATGGTTGGTCACTACTCCTCTTAGTTATCTTGGCCAATGTCTTTAAATATCCATTTTTCCGTTTTGGTGCCGAATATACTGCCGACACTGGCAAAACCTTGGTGGAAGGCTATGCTGAAAAAAGAAAACTCTATCTCTGGATTTTCTTTATCCTCAATGTCTTTTCAGCTATGGTCAACACAGCTGGTGTTGCCATTCTGTGCTCAGCTATCATCGCCAGTGCCTTCCCAATGATCGGTCTTAGCATCACTCAATGGTCCCTTATCCTTGTTGCAGTCATTTGGGCCATGCTACTCTTTGGTGGCTACAAACTATTGGATGGTATGGCAAAATGGATTATGTCTGCTTTGACCATTGCAACAGTTCTTGCAGTTATCATTGCAGCAATTAAACATCCAGAATACAGCTCTGATTTTGTCGAAAAGACACCTTGGCAAATGGCGGCACTCCCTTTTATCGTTTCCCTCTTAGGATGGATGCCTGCCCCTATTGAAATTTCAGCCGTCAATTCACTCTGGTCTGCTGAAAAGAAAAAGACCGTCAACTTTAATACAGCGGACGCCCTTTTCGACTTTAACATTGGTTACATTGGAACTGCTATCCTAGCTGTATTCTTCGTGGCACTAGGAGCACTGATTCAGTATCCTACAGGACAAGCAGTTGAAGCAGCTTCAGCCAAGTACATTTCTCAATTTGTGGGTATGTATGCCTCTGTTCTTGGAGAATGGTCCCGTTATTTGATCACCTTTATCGCCTTTCTCTGTATCTTTGGAACGGTCATCACCGTTATCGATGGCTACTCTCGTGTCAATCAGGAATCGCTGCGACTCTTGATTCGTCAAAAAGAGGATTCTCGCAAATCTTTGAACATCTGGATGACCATTACCGCTATCATTGGTATCGTAATTATTAAATTCTTTGCTGGTCAAGTTTCCACCATGCTTCGCTTTGCCATGATCGGTTCTTTCCTGACAACACCATTCTTCGCTCTTTTGAACTATGTATTGGTGACACGTGAGAATAAAAATCTTCCTTCTTGGCTAAAACTCCTCGCTATCGCAGGATTGATTTTCCTCTTTGGCTTCGCTATCTTCTTTATCTATGCACTTGCCATCGGAAAAGCAGGATAGTTTATAAAATGGCACCCTGACAGGGTGCTTTTTGCATACTCAAAAGCAGTTGAAAATCTCAACTGCCCCTCAGTACTACTTTATTTTTCTGTCTCTAACTCATACAAGTCTGCAATGATTGCTGCGACTTTTTTAATATCTCCCAGCATGCCTCTCATTTCAAAATCTGCTAGAACGGGGAAACCAAAACGCTGGCTGTACTGCTTGGCTGTTAGGCAGTATTGATTGTTAAAATTGCGATTGCCAGATCCCACTACCCCAAAACACTTACTAGCATTGTCTCCATAAGCGATAAAGTCGCCCACTGGAGTCGTTAGAATCTCAACATCGCCGTTATCGACACCATTTCCACCTTCCAGATAGGTCGGCAAGAAAGCGACATAGGGATGCTCCATTTCAAAGAATTCTTGGCCTTCCTTCACCAAATCCTTGATATGGATCTTTTGGACCTCAATCCCTTCGTGCTGGGACAGGAGATAGTCCTTGAGTCGGCTTACAAAACTCTCTGTATTCCCGCTCAGACTGATATAAACTAAGGATATTTTTTTCATATTGACCTCGATTTTTTGTTTACGATTTAAAAAGAACTACCAAGATTGTAACTTGATAGTTCTTTTTTGTCAATACTTAGGCAACTTCTTCTGCTTCGACTTCTTCGGCCAAATCTTTTTGTTGGCGCCACATCTTGTAAAAGACTAAGGCTAAAAAGAGGACGTTGATGATGATGAACAAAATATTCGTTCCTTGTGCTAATGCTCCCATTCCTAAGCCGAGGGTAGTATCTTTGATTAATTGAACTGCATCTTGAACGTTCATATAGCTATAAACCAAACCAACAATAGCTAGTAGAACATAGCCAATATAAGCATAGTTTGCGAATTGCACATTTTTACGTACAAGAAATACAAAAGCTACTACAACTAGAATTGCAGATAAGACAATCAACAACGTATTAAAAATAGAGTGCGATGACGCTGTTACTTGGTAAGTATAGTTGACTGTGTCTTCTAATTGCTGAGCAGTAAGCGTCCCGCTATTCGCTAGGCTAGCACGAAGCACATCTTTACTTGGCAATGGACTCAAGATTCCAAATAATGACATAGCCGAAATGAGGGCTGATAGGACTAACAAGACCCAAAGATAAATAGGATTCTTTTTCATGTTTTCCTCCATAAGATATTTTGAACATTATAGCATTTTTTGTACAGGAATACAACTTTTACAAGCTGGTTTCAACTTGTTTCCGATAAGCTTTCGGTGATTTTCCGCACAATTTACGGAAAACCTTGTAGAAATATCCAACATTACTATAGCCAACTGCATAGCAAATATCTTCGATGCTATCACTGGTCGACAGTAAGAGTTGCTGCGCTGCCTTAATTCGCTGTTTATTGAGCAATTCCGCAAAAGTCGAGTTGGTTTCCCTCTTAATCAACTGACCGAGATAGACAGGATTGATAAAGAGATCCTTGCTGATGTCCTTAAGTGAGAGCTCTTTCTGATAATCACGCCCAATCACCTCCAGCACGCTCACCACATTTTCATTCATGCGGTACTGGCCAAAGAACTTGGTCAAGGTTTCTTTGATATAGGCAACCAATTCTTCAAAGGTGTTAATGGCATGGATAGCTTTGACTATCTCGGTCATATCATCTGCTTTTAGGTGTTCAAACAAATGAAAGACATCCATGACAAACTGAGTGAAGAGCTGCTTCGTGATGGCCACGCGCGGGGTATTTTCCAAGACGACCTTCTCTAGCAGGGTTAATTCTTCGATGATTTGATTGATATTCCCTTGGATAATCACCCGATAAATCGGCTCGTAATAAGCAAACAAACTCTCGGATTTTTCTAGATTGACTGAACCGTAGAAGAGGGCTTTCTCAGCATTGATCTTCCAATTCTCAAAAGACTGCTGGTAGGGTGCTTCAAATGGTGTCACGATGATGCCATCGAGCTGTTGATCAGAGATGAAAATCTGCCAGTCTTGCCCCAAAACATAGTAAGGAATTGTGAAAGAACCTTGTTTTTCCTTGGAAAGACCTATCCACCAGTTATCTTTACCTGCTAAGAAGTTGACAAAGCCTTCTTCATCCAATTCTTGGCTAAGAGTCTGGCTTTGCTCCACCTTTTCCTGAAGTTGGCTCGCAATTTTTTCTAATAAATTGCCCAACTCCACCTTGTCTACTGGCTTGACCAGATAATCCACGACACTAAGGTTCATGGCTTTTTTAACGTACTCAAACTCCTGATAACCAGACAGCAAGATATAATAGGTATCTGGAAGTAACTCTTTCATTTCCCTAATCATCTCAAGTCCGGTCTTATCTGGCATGTTGACATCGGAAATGACCACATCTACTGGATTTCCCTTGACGTAGTCCAAAGCATCATCTGCGTGATTAGCTGTTGCGACGACTTGCATATCCCATTTTTCAAAGGGGATTAATCGCTTGAGCCCCTCTGTCACCATGTACTCATCGTCTACTAATAAAACTTTATACATTTCTACCCTTTCTATTCATCCTGGATAGTGATATGGTAACGAACACCTTCTTGCTCAGCTGACTCTACACTGATTTGGTAGCGATCCCCAAAGTAGAGAACAAAGCGTTCGTGTACATTTACTATTCCAATTGATTGCCGCTCCCCACTATAGCTTGCCTCGTGTTCAAAACTTCGTTGAGTTAATTTTTCTTGCAAGCTAGCTAGTTTCTCAGCGGGCATTCCTCGACCATTATCTACTACTAGAATTTCAACGCATCCTTGGCCTTTCAAGGCTTTGATACTGATGACATTATCTGTTCTGCGATGATCAACACCATGGGCAAAGTAGTTTTCTACTAATGGTTGGAGTGTAAATTTTGGAATCCTCATTTCTTCCAATTCTGGTGCAATCTTGAAACCATAAGCAATGGATTTAGGATAACGCACCATACAGAGATAGCTATATTTTCGGCAAAATTCCAACTCTTGCTTCAACGTGGTTTCCCGCTCGTCGGAGATATTGTTGCGTAACAAGCTACTAAATTCATAGATAATATCTGCCAGTTCATCCTGACTTTGCATGACAGCATACATCCGTAAAAACTCCAGAGTATTGTACATAAAGTGAGGATTGATTTGAGCTTGCAGGGCTCGCATATTGGCATCTTTTTGACTGAGCTCTAGCTGATAGATATCATGGATATTTTTTTCCAGGCGATCCAACATATCATTGGTTGTTTCTGCAATGAGAAGCAACTCTTGGCCTTTTTCAGATGTATCGATTCGAAGGCCTTCTTCTCCTTGAGCAATCACCTCGATCGAATCTACTAGGTCTACGACCTGCTTTTGGTAATTTGAAAAAGTCTGTCTAAGAGTCACGTACAAAATGATGATAAAGAGAATACTTAGCCCAATAATGACAGCTGAACTCGTCAAAGTTCCTGTAAGAACAAAATTTTTAGGAACAGCAACTCGAACCTGATAACCGTGAGAGGTGACACCTACAAACCAGTTTTCTCGCTCAGCTGATACCTTCTCCCCAATATGGAACATCTCAGTCTCAAAAGGCGAAGTTACTGTTACAGCCATTGGGATATGGCCCCTTGTATTGTCAATAGCTCCATGTAAAACATCCGGGGATAGGGAGATATAGATCACTCCTAAATCCTTGTCAGACACAGGATCAGAAACAGGAATGGCAAAACTATTGGCTGTCGGCTTAAAACCCTCCGCAGGAACTTTCTCCCCACTGCGTTTTTCTCTAGTCGAAACATAGACTTCCTTGTAGTCCTGAAGAACAATAGCCACTCCAGTCACAAAATCATTCCTAACATAGAGGTCATCAATATTTTCATACAGGGAAACCGAGATATAAGGTGAAGTTTTACGCTCTAATTGCCAATAGAAGTAGTCTGGTGTGCTGAGACTGAAATACTTGTAAATTCCTTCGATGCGGGCCTGATTTTCAACCAAAGACTGAGCAAGTTGGGTTGACTCTCTGTGATAATATTCCACTTCACTCACTGTCCGAGTGGTCACACGTTCTGCAACCCGTTGGGCCTCTTTCTCACGCGAATCCCAGTCAGCATACGATAGCATAATCGCAAAACTGGCAATGACCACGATCATAACCAAACTATAAATCCGTAAAAGAGAGTGAAGCCAAAACTGCTTCATTCTATTTTGTCGCCAATTTTTCATGGATACTTTCATAAATAGGTTCCAACATATCACTGATAAAGAAATGCCACATTCCAATTCCTACAAAAAAGAGCAAGGCAGGCATATAATAACCAACTCCTACAAGGAGAGCGGACCCGAGTAAAACCTTGGCAATCGCAGGTAGGCTCATAAAAATCCCGATAAGGGACAGTTTCAAGGTATTTTGGTAGGATAAATCAAAGTACACCTGAAGTTTCAAGGAAACAGTGTAGGCTAGAAAGACAAGAGCAACTACAAGGACGTTGAGGAAGGTCGCCAAAAGGTGGAAAATCGTCTGGTGGGGCAATTGAACTAGAAGATACAAACCATAAACTAGGACAAGATCAACAAACACAAAACTATAGAAAGCCAGATTGCTCTTGACAAAATTACTCTTATACAATTCCCAAGCTTCCTTCAAATGGTATGCTCGATAGGTATACCCATGCTCCCCATACAAACTCATAAGAGTTGCACTAGCTGGTGCCAAACCAAAGACTACTCCTCCTGCAAGTGTTAATAGCCAGAAATAAGCCGTCGCAATCATTCCCAAAAAGATACGATTAAAGACGAATTCTAGAAATTTTCCCATGCTACTCTCCTTAAACTAACGATGTAACTATTATATCATATTTCAAACGTTTTCAAAAATATAGAACTCCCATTTACAATCCTCAAAAAGCGTGATACAATTGGTTTTGTTAATTCGCATCAAGGAGATTCTCATGAAGAAAAATATCTTAACCACCCTCTTGGCCGCCGTCCTTTATTTCCTCTGTCTAGGGATTGGAGTCTTCCTAGGACACCTGGTCGATCAAACAGGCAATATGTTCTACGCGCCGGCCTTTTCTGCCCTTGTCGGTGGCAGTGTCTACATGCTTCTTTTGACGAAGGTCCCTCGTTTTGGCGCTATCACCACTCTAGGACTTTTTATGGCACTTTTCTTCCTAGCTAGCAAGCATGGCGCTGGTGCCTTTCTCCCAGGACTCGCCTGTGGTCTTGCAGCAGATGCCATCGCTCGTCTCGGAAACTACAGAGATCGAATCAAAAACACCCTCTCCTTCCTCGTCTTTGCTTTTAGCACAAGTGGCCCTATCTTCCTCATGTGGATCCGTCCCAAAGCTTACGTGGCCACCTTACTTGCACGTGGGAAATCCCAAGAATACATTGACCGTATCATGGTCGCTCCAGAGTTGGACAAAATCCTTCTCTTTGTTTCGAGCATCCTCGTAGGTGCCTTGATTGGGGCTTTGGTTGGGCAATTTCTAAGTCAAAAAATAGCTGATAAACTATAAGATAAAAGCCCTGAAGACTAGCTATGCCTAGTTCCAGGGCCTTTTTGTATACAATCTTAGAATTCACTATAGATAAATTCTTGAATATTCGAAAAATCGGTCACAAAACAGTAAATCACGATGCTCAAGATAACCGTATAGAAAAAAAGTGTCCACAAGATTAATCGATGAGTGTTAGTTAGCTTGGTTTGCAAATTTGTAAAGTTCTTTTTCAACTTCCATCCATCCTTTCACTCCAACGTGCATCACGTCAAATAAAAAGTAATCATCATACTCTCTGTTTCCATAGTTTAATACGGTTGCACCATGGCTTTTTGCGACATCTTCTATTTTTTTATAAGTTTTTTCTCGCATCTCTCTTGAGACACCAGTGTAGTCGTTCCATTTCCCGTTTACTGGGAAAATAATAACCTCAACTTCAATGCCCAATTCTTTAGCAACCGTCAAGAAAAGTTCCATATCTGAATATTCAGGTGACTCTAGGTAGCTCAAATCTTTATTGGAATCTTTTAGCGATGCATAGCGATCTTTTAAGTAAGTATTGTAGTAGTTATTATCAACAGCATAGTCATTATTGTCTGTTTTCCTTTTGACCTCTTCCACAAACTGAGCCGTCATCTTTTCCCAATCATAGTCTGGGGTTTTGTCTCCTAGTGAAGGATAATCTGATTTCTCATGATTTTCATAAAATTTTCGTTTGAGCTTAAAGGAATACATCGCGTTATCTAACTCTAATAGTTTTTTTTCAACAATAGTTCCTTTTCCATCTATGAAATAACTTTTGTATTTTTTGTAGATGTCATTTTGTTGCTTGTTTCCCTTGGTAATCTCGATAATGCGATTGATCAGTTTCTCTTTCGTTTCCTTACTAATCTTGTCATTATCTAGCATGTGGAAAATATGTTCCTGAGAAGCCTTGTTCAAAAAGGCATCTTGATGGGTCCCATCTTTTTCAAACCACTGAACCGACTCTACTATAGCTACTTTTCGCTTACTCATAGATCCTTCAATAGAGCCCAAGGTCGTAGCCTGAATGATGTTTTGAGAATAACTAGTCCCAATCTGCATGATATTAAAATCGTTGTAGTTAAAAATTTTATTTGGATGATAGTCTTCATTTATCGTTGCAACCAACTCTGAAGAACCCATTAGAACCAGTGTATTGGGAGTGATATTGCTTGTTAGAATATCTCTACTTTTATACTTTTCATACGAGGTGCTATAACGAATACTGTTATCCTTGACTTTATAATAATCATCAATCTTCTTGACATAGGTCACATTTAAAAGGGCAAGCGTCGCAATTACGAGCACAAGCGATAGTAAAAATGCTTTTAATTTAATCATCTCGTTTTATCCTATCCCTTCAATCTGGCAGACTTCTTTTCAATCTCTTATCTCTTTAAAATCGTCAGTAAGATTTTATAGGGTTCACCTGAAAAGATAAAGAAACCAACCATAACCAAATTCATGGTCACAAACCAACTTAGTAGCTTATACCAGTTTTTGTTTTTATTTTTCTTATAAAAATTGCTTTTCTTTTGATACACTTCAAATCCAGCCATCAAGACACCATGGTAAAAACCATAGACAATGTAACTAACACTAAGACCATGCCAAAAACCCATGACCAACATATTGACCATATAGGCATAGGTTGCATTGTGTAGTCTATTTTTAAACCATTTTTTCCTGATAACCTGCATCAATACTCTTGAAAATACAAAATCTCTCAACCAGGTCGACAAGGTGATATGCCATCTGGTCCAGAAATCCTTGATATCAACACTCAAGAAAGGTTTGTTAAAGTTCATCGGTGTCTGAATACCTAGAATGTTACTACTTCCAACGGCCATTAGACTATAGCCTGCAAAGTCGAAGAACAGATACAAGGTATAGAGGTACATATACTTAATTGAGTAGACGACTGTACCCGTATTGCTTAGAGTGAGTAACATCTGGTAAACATAGGTTGATAAAACAACCTTGTAAAGAAGGCCTAGAACAATACGATACACACCGTCCCCTGCTAACTCTAGATACTCTTTTCGAGGCATGACCTCGTTTATCTCTTTTAAAAATCTCCTACTCCGATCAATCGGACCAGCACTAACTGTTGGGAAAAAGAGTAAAAACTGTAGATAATCTTTTACACTGACTTTTTCTTTGATCAAGCCATCCGATATCTCTAACATGATCTGAATGGTCTTAAAGGACATGTAAGAAATTCCAATAAAGGCCAACAAATGCAGAGAAGTCAGGGCAAAGACTTTATTGATTACTAAAGGAAGAATGGAAAGGAAAACCAGTGGTTTCAGCCGCTTTGCCTCTATCCTCTGTGCTAGAAAAACCAGAAAATATTGATAAACGACAAAGGCAAGCAAATAGACCATCATCGCTCGACTCTTACCATAGATAGCTCCTGCAAATAAGAGGGAGAGCACCAAAATATAGTAGTCCTTACGTTTTTCAAAAAAGTTTACCACAAAACCAATCAGTAAAACTACAAACAAGAGAAGGAAAAACTCATTCCCCTCGAAATAATTCATACCAGTCAAACTCCTTTACATTATCATCCCTTCTACAGCAAACTTTCCGATTTGCTAATTGAGGACCTTTATTTATTATAGCATATTTCTAAAAAGAAGCTTTATCCTTCTTGCAGTTCGGTGAGAAAACAAAAAGGAGTCCCGTTGGGCTCCTTCCATTTATTTATGACTTAGTTTCTTGGTCAAGAAATCTCCCAAGAACTGGATTGTAAAGATAATCAAGATGATAATGATGGTTGCCAAGATGGTCACATCGTGATTGTAACGGTTAAATCCATAAGCGATGGCTACGTTACCGATACCACCAGCACCAACTGCTCCCGCCATAGCCGTTTCCCCAACAAGGGAAATCAAGGTCACTGTCGTCACACGAATCAAATCTGGAAGACCTTCTGATAGGTAAACACCCACGATATCCCAGAAGGTCGCTCCGCTCGCTTGAGCCGCCTCAATAACACCACCATCCAGTTCAGCCAAGACCACCTGCACCTGACGGGCAAAGAAGGCAAAGACTGCAAATGAAAGTGGCACAAGGGCTGCATTTGGTCCGATGCTCGTCTTCACAATCAAGTGAGAGAGTGGCGACATGATTGCCAAGAGGATGATGAAAGGAACCGCACGGAAAATAGAGGTAATCTTATCCAAAATCCAGAAGATAACCTTATTTTCCAAGACACCGCCTGGCGCTGTCAAGACGAGGAAAAGACCTGCTACCAACCCCAAGAACCCTCCGATGATGAAAGAAAGAACTGTCATATAAAGAGTTAGGTAAATGGCTGTTCCCCAGCCTGCCTGACCAGACCAGCCCATCTTGTAGACATTTGGTAGATAAGTTTGAATCAACTCTGTCATTTTACTGTCCTCCCTTCAATACTTTTAACTGCACACCAGCCTGACGGATGGCATCTTGAGCACCTGCTAGTGCTGCTTTTTCACCTGACAAGACCACCACCAATTCTCCAACGGGAGTACCATCAAGAATTTCGATATTTCCATAGAGGATATTGGCCGTTACTTGGTAATGTTTGTACAATTCATTCAAAAGTGGTTCGTCTGTCGAAGCCCCTGCATACTTGAGTTGCACTAAGATACTGTTCTCAGATAAATGTTCTACGATTTCTTGCTTCTCAATCTTAACCATGGCTTCGTCAATACCTGTGGCTGTTGAGATAAAGTCCTGTGTCAAAGGTTGTTTAGGGTCTGAGAAGATTTCAAGGACACTGCCCTCTTCAATCAAACGCCCATCCTGCATAACCGCCACACGGTTGGCAATGTCTTTGACAATCTGCATTTCATGCGTAATCAAGACAACCGTCAAGCCTAATTTTTGGTTCAAATCTTGCAACAAGGCCAAAATTTGCTTGGTTGTTTTAGGGTCAAGGGCAGACGTTGACTCATCTGAAATCAAGATTTTTGGATCATTGGCCAAGGCACGCGCAATAGCCACACGCTGTTTTGCCCTCCAGATAGTTGTGAAGGGTAGTTTTCAGCACGATCCGCCAAGCCAACCAAGTCCAACAACTTAGCTACTTTTGCCTTCTTTTCTTCCTTGCTGAGTCCAGAGTGTTTGAGGGCAAAGGCTACATTTTCCTCTGCTGTCTTTTGACTCATGAGGTTAAAATGCTGGAAAATCATCCCGATATCTTGACGTTTGCGACGCAACTGCTCTGCCGTCAAGGTCACCTTACCATCAAAAATCACATCGTCGTCAATGGTAATTTTCCCTGCGGATGGTTTTTGCAAGAGGTTAATCACCCGTACAAGGGTTGATTTCCCTGCTCCAGAATATCCAACAATTCCGTAGATATCCCCTTCTTGGATGTGAATGGTCACATCCTTGACCGCTGTGATGGTTCTCTTCTTTTGGTGAAAAGTCACATCGATCTGATCTAACTTGATAATATCTCTACTCATAGCTTCTAATCAGCTCCTCTACTAATTCAATATGGGTGTAGTAATCGGCGATTCGCACGTTTTCATCTCCACCATGGTCTCGGCTATTGGCATTTCCTAGACCGAAGGCCACCATGGGTACCTCTAAGGCATCAAAGACCGTATGCATAGGTCCTGTCCCCGCTGTTGTCGGCAAGACTGAAACGCCCTGTGGATAGAATTTCTTGGCCAACTCGATCACATTAAGAATGGCTGGCGCGCTCATATCGCTTCGATAGCTCATCTCTCCCAAGGTATAGTATAATTCTACCTTATCAAAGCCATTTTTGTCTAGCTGTTTCCGAATTTTTTCCAGAACATCATGCGGTTCTAAGCCAGGAACCAAACGAACTTCTAACTTGGCACTGGCTTCTGCTGGCAAAATCGTTTTCACCCCTTGACCTTGATAACCTGACTGAATCCCTTCGATATTAAGGGCTGGCTCGAAAAAGAAACGTTTTAGGAAGGCTACACGATCCTTTTGTAAGAGAGGCAATTCCAAGCCATAAATGCGACTGATTTCCTCTGGATTGCGTTGGGCATAGGTATCTACCAAGGCTAGCTCTCGTTTATTTGGCTCTTGAACATCCTCGTACAGGCCTTCTACTAAGATACGTCCATCTGCTGCACGTAGGCTACTTAAGGCCTGGATAAGATACCATGGAGCTGACTCCACGACACCACCATAACTCGAGTGGATATCCACATCCGCACTCTTCACCTTAGCATCAAAGGTTACAATTCCCTTGTTTCCGCCAGAGATTTCCAGCTGTTCCAAGGCGTTCTTGGTTCCTTGTTCCCAGACTAGCAAGTCCGCTCCACGAAGTTTGTCTGCGTGTTTCTCTAAATACTTATCTAGATCCATGGAAGCAGACTCCTCTGCTCCCTCCATGATAAAGCTGATATTGACAGGCAGGTCATCATGGTGCTGCATATACTTTCTCAAAGCACTCAAACGAGCTGTGATGTGGCCTTTGTCGTCGTCAACCCCACGCCCATACATAAAGCCATTTCGCACAGAAAGGGTAAAAGGATCCTCTGTCCATACCTGGTCTCCATCCGCTGGCACGGTGTCATAGTGATTATAGAAGATCAAGGTCTTGGCATCCGGACGCGAACTCTTGAAATGCGCCATGACAAAGGGAGCCGTATAGCTCTCATCAATCTCCACTTCAGCCCCTACACGCTTGAAAATCTCACCCAGATAGTTTGCGAGCTCCTTGAGTCCAACCTGTTGGGCAAAGACGGATTTCTTGGAAATCAAGGTGCGCAAGACTTCAAAATAATGTTGGGCCACATGATCCTTCTCAAATTTTTCAATCTGCTCTTGTTCGCTAGGAAAAACCATTTTCTCTCTCTTTCTACTACGTACTTGTGTCCTTAGAACGACCACAAGTGCCTCTTTAAAATCAACTCTCTATACAAAAGCAAGAGGTGGAAACTCTCTCCCACCTCCCTGTGTCTTATTACCAAACTGGTTGGTCCAAACCGTCTGATGTTTCTTCGATAACTTTTTTCACTTCATCAGTGTGGTAAGCTGCGATAATTTTCTTGATGGCATCAGCCTTAGGTGATGATTCCCAATCTTTTTTCGCAACAATGATGTTGTACCATTGTTTTGAGTTTTCATCAGCTTGTTCTTTGAAGAGTGCTTTCTTGTAGTCCAATTTTGCTTCTGTAACGAAGGTATTATTTACAACGGCAGCATCAACTGATGACAATGAACGAGCTGTTTGGCTAGCGTCCAATTCAGTAATCTTCAAGTTCTTTGGATTTTCTGTGATGTTAGCAACTGTTGCAAGGGCAGTTCCAGAAACATCCAATTTGATCAAACCAGCTGATTGAAGCAAGTAAAGCGCACGGCTTTCGTTTGTTGCATCGTTTGGTACGGCGATTTCACCGTTATCTGGGATTTCTTCCACTTTGGTGTACTTGTTTTCTTCCCCATTTTTACCTGAGTAAAGGCGGATTGGTGAGATATAGGTATCTGCAATCGCTACAAGGTCTTTCCCGTTTTCTTTGTTCCAGTTATTCAAGAAGTTGTAGTGTTGGAAGGCGTTCAAGTCTACTTCGCCATCAGCAGTTGCCTTGTTTGGTTGAGAGTAGTCAGTGAACTCTGTGAATTCCAATTTGATTCCATCTTTTTCAACCAATTCTTGGATTTTATCCCAACGCGCTTCTTCAGAACCGCTACGGTTAACTGTTGCAATTTTGACAACTGTTTCGTTGTCTGCTTTCTTTTCTGAATTTCCGCAAGCTGCAAGAGCCAAACCTGCGACTGTAGCAAGAGCTGCTACACCGAGCCATTTTTTAATTTTCATGATTCTATCTCCTTTAAAAATAATACCGTAATAGTATCTCATACTTTATTTGATTTAGCAAATTGTTATTAGATAGGCAGACATATAGTTTGAAACTATATACCTAAAAATTGAGAAATCATCCGCCTTTCTCAGACTGGATGATTTCATACGACTATTTAATATCAGCTTCTGCTGGGAGATACGTGTCTCCGAAGAACTGTTTAGACAATTTTTCAAGAGTTCCGTCTTTGTAGAGTTCTTGGATACGTTTGTCTACAAATGATTTCAACTCATCTTGACCTTTTGCAAGAAGTGGGTAAACGTAAGGTTGTTGGTCGCTTGGAAGTTCAATGACTTTCAAGTTGTCCAAACCTTGGTTCTTGATAACTGTTTCAACACCGATTTTATCAAAAATCTTGTAGTCAAACTGACCATCGCTCAAACGAGACATGATTTGTTGGAAATCAGCCTTGGTATAGTTAAGAACAGTTGGATTGTCTGCGTGTTGTTTGTTATAATCTTCTAGCTGTTTAGCTGATGTTGTCCCTTGAACGACCTCAGTAGACTTGCCTCCGATATCATCAAGCGACTTGATGCTGTCGTCGTCTTTCTTCACAACGAGAACGTTAGGGTTTTTAGCAGTTGGAGCTGCATAAAGGTACTTTTCAGCACGTTCTTTGGTATAGCTGATATTGTTCACCGCCATTTGATAACGGTCACTATCAAGACCTGCAAAGACACCTGACCACTCTGTCTTTTCAAACTTGACATCGTATTTGTCAGAGTCTTTAAAGATAGCACGGACTACTTCAATCTCATAACCAGTCAACTCACCATTTTCTTCGTAGTTAAATGGTTTTGGTGAAGCATTGGTTGCAACGATAATTTCTTTCTTACCAGATGCTGCTTCGCTAGTTGCAGTATCTTTCTTATCTCCACCTGAACAAGCTGCTAGTACACCTGCGGCAACAAGTCCTAGAGCAGCAAGAGATGAATATTTGACGATTTTTTTCATGTCATTTCCTCCAAAATAGAATACTTTACTATCTTAACAGAAAATATTTTTTTTCGCCATTATATGATATCTATCTCGGTGATAGGTTTTTTTTATGGCTGATTTAAAAGACCAGACGCAAGACTGCAATCAAGACTACCCCAAAAAGAACCGTACCTACTAGATTGCGGTAGCGAAAGGCTACCCAAGCCGTTGGAAAGACTGCTAAAAAGTCCAGCCATTTGATTTGAGGAAGACTGCCAACTTTGCCAGTCACTACGCTTGAAAGAATCAAGGCAAAGATAATGGAAACAGGCAAAAACTTCAAAAACCGCTCGACGATAGCTGGCAAGCCCTTGTACTTAACCAAGATGAAGGGAATCATACGGGGAATCCAAGTCACTAGGCCTGAAAAGATAACGGCTAACAAAAGATATTTACTGACCATCTAAGACCACCCCCATGGTACAACCTAGCAAGGTCGCAAACAGGACAGCTAGCGACTGAGACACCACTGTCAAGAGCAAAAAGAAGGACACCGCAACAACGGCTAGGATCCGCAGCAGATTGCGGACAGGAACCCGTCTTTGCATAATCTGAAATTGTGAAGTAAAAATCCCGATAAACATCCCAACAAGGGCAAAGTCCAAGCCAAAGACTTCAGGATTTGGAAGAAGGCCACCTAAAGCTGTCCCCGCAACTGTCCCAATAAACCAGGCTACATAACTATTGAGATTGTTCCCGTGCATCCACATAGGATGGACCTTGTCTGTATGGGCTAATTCTCCCATCAAAACCCCATAGGTCTCATCTGTCAGGAGACTGGACATGCCGATATTTTGCCAGAGACTAGTATGACGGAAATAAGTCGATGCATGCAGGCTCAGCAAAAAGAGTCGCAAGTTGATCAAAAAGACCGTCATAGCAATAGCTGCCACAGGCGCTTGGACCGCAATCAGTGCCAACATGGCAAACTGGGCGCTCCCAGCATAAACAAAGAGGCTCATCAAGCCCATCTCAACAGGTGTCACATAGGGCGCACCGATAATCCCACAAGCCAGACCGATACTAACATAGCCAAGGGCAGTCGGCATGGCTGCCTGAACACCTTCCCAAAATCCTTTTTCTTTCATCCTTCTCCTCATTCTTACAAATACAGCATTCTACTACTAAGCATTCAAAACAAGCACGCTAGGGTAACTACCATCGAAATTGATCGATTGCAATATTATATTGGTTGTTCTCAGGATTATCCTTATTCTCATATTCTGTAGGATAGACATCAATCCAGAGTTCTCTCCCTTGCCCTTTCATTTTGACCTTAAATCGATAACCAACATCATATCCCACCAAGGCATCAACTTTCAAAGACTGAAAGTTTGGTAGAGCTTCGATTTCTGCTTTCATATCTTGGGTCACTTTATAGAATATTTCTTTTTGTTGATCTTTGGAAGCCACAGGGAAATAAACCGTCGCTCCTTGTAAACGATGCGATTTTGAAAAAGTAACGGTCACTCGACCGCTGTAACTTTTCCATTTAAAGTTTTCGTAGTCATAGAAA
>NZ_KV821982.1:28322-73395 GCF_001815805.1 Streptococcus sp. HMSC072D05 | reverse complement strand
AAAGGCGCCCGGTTTTATAGAGATAAGGATCTTTTGCACGCCAAGGATTGTTATAGCCTGTTTCTGTCTCTTCTACTATTTCATGAGGTTTTTCAAACGCTTTTTCAAAAGATTCGAGGGGCATATTAAAAGAAACGGATTCAAACATGACCAATTGCGTCTTTTGAAACATCCGAAAAACCATTAAAGACAGCAACAATACCACTAGAGCAAGTGCCATACTCATTATTTTTGTAAATTTCATATTTCTACTATACTAAAAAACTCGGGCATTTGTCCAAGATAAAAAAGTCAACAATTAACTGACTCTTTATTCTATGGTATAGAAGGAAAGGATTACGATGCATGCCTCCGATATTGACTAATCCCAACCCCATACTCCTTATCTTCAAGCTTTTCATGATATCCAAGTTCTGTCGAATAAACCTCGACCCAGAGATCCTCCGTTTGCCCTTGTAATTTGACTTTATATTGATAAGAATCTTGATCTAGTCCTACCATTTCAACTGTCATAGACTGATAGTCTGGTAAAGATTCAATTTCTGTTTTTATAGCCTGCGATAGTTTGTCAAGTAGTTCTTTCTGTTCCATTTTTGAAGCAACAGGAAAAGAAGCCCTCGCTTCTTCCAAGGTATGCCATTTTGAAAATGTAAAATCTGCGCGGATAGTATAGCCTTCCCATCTCATATTTTCGTAATAATAGAAAAGGCGACCTGTTTTATAGAAATACGGGTCTTCTGCACGCCAAGTATCACGATAGGCCATTTCCTCCTCTTCCACGACTTTGTCAGCTGCGACAAATGTATTTTCAAAAGATTCTACAGACATATAAAACGAAAGCGATTTAAACATGACTAACTGCGTACTAGGAAATTCCAAATTTTTAAAATTTTGGTAAGATTTTATAAATAAGATTATCACTCCAAGAGCAAGCAAACCACTGATTATTTTTGTAAATTTCATATTTCTACTATACTAAAAAACTCTATGATTGACAAACTTTGATAGAGTCGGATTCCGTGGTTAGATTCTAAAATTACTTTTTCATTTAAGGTAACAAGGAATTGAGCAAGGACTATTATTAGATATTGGAGATAAGAAAAAGACTGGAGCGCCAGCCTTATCGTATGAACAAAAGTTAAATCAAAGTTCCCTACTAAATGCTCTCACGAATATTCAAGAGCATGACAAATGCGGTTAGGAGTAATAGCAATAGAATAAAGCTGACCGCTAGGGTCCCAAAACTTGTAGCAATCGTTACGAAAACGATTGTGAATAGACTTGGTAAAACAACCGTAATAGCACCAATAGAGGATTGAACCGCTCCCATTGACTCCTCAGGTATTTGTTTAAAGACGAGTTCTTGCAGTCTAGGAGAGAGTAACCCTGCGATGAAGGCATCCAAGGAGCTGAAAAGCAGAATCAAACCAAAATGAACTGTGGCAAATCCTACTAGAAGGAGTAACTGGATGACGACCGAAGCGTATAGAGCTGTTTTTATAGAAACCGTATTTTTCAGATAGCCACTCACAAGACTTCCAACAATAAGTGCTAACAATTCTAGTGTTGATAACAAAGCGAGTGATTGACCGGTTTGTAAATTCAAAAACGGTTGGATTCTTAAAAAAAGAGTCGAAATAGGAACAGTGACATTGATCACCGCTTGGCTGATAGAGACGATAAATAAAATGAAGATTACTCTATCCATATTCCAGATCAATTTCGATGATTGGAACAAATGCTGGCAAAACGATTTTATAGAAAGACCTTCTTGATAGCTAATTGTTTTTTCAACTTTCAAAAGATCATTTTTTATGAGAAGAATACCTACAAATGCTATCAGAAACGTCAGAGCGTTTAGCAAGGAAATGAACTGAATGGAAAGAATTC
Organism: Streptococcus sp. HMSC072D05; assembly: GCF_001815805.1. Lineage (GTDB taxonomy): Bacteria > Bacillota > Bacilli > Lactobacillales > Streptococcaceae > Streptococcus. The sequence goes on along the minus strand of NZ_KV821982.1, from coordinate 71,505 downwards.
CTAGTAAAACCCCTCCTAGAATATTACTGATTGTACGAACTAAACTAACTGTTGATTGTTTAAAGCCAATAGCTTCTGTCAGATGTTCTTTCCCAATGATTCTTATAAAAATAGGAGTTAGCATGGCTCCTGAAAAGTAACTCAATGTATCCGACAAGAGGTTCATCAAACAAATAAAGAATACAAGCCATAAGGAAAAGGACTGCCCTGAAAGCGAAAGTGCAACTATAGAATAAAGTACAAATTTGACAAAACTAATAACCGTATACTTTAGAACACGATAATGTTGAAAGTCAGCCAAAACTCCCATAAAGATTTGCAGAACTTGAGGAACAGTCTCTGAAATCGTAATGAGTAAAATCGCCAAGGGGGCAAACGAAGCGTCTGCCACATAATTCAAAAAAGCAAGATAAAAAATCGTATCCCCAACCGTTGAAATCCACTGGTTGATGGTTAATTGCCTAAAATCTCTATTTTGAATAAATACTTTCATCGCAACTCCTTTTTGAATTCAAATGGGAACTTTTCCCCAAGAATAGACCAATAAATCCCTAGATTTCCGATTCCAAAATCAAATAATGTATCTGAACTTTCTTCACATTCAAATACCAAAATACCATTTTTATCTCTTTTGGATCTACTTAATAAAATCTCAATTACATTCTCACGTAAATTTAAATTATCCTGATAGTTTAGAGTTTGCAACAAACTGGATAAACCATGACAATAACAACTTGACTGAATAAGATTGAATTTGAAAGCAAGTTGTTGAAATCTTGAAATTATTTTTGAATACCTTTTATCATATAATAATTCAAAATAAAGTAAGATTCCTGAAGTTCCTTCGCACCACGATAGTTCTAAATTTGTAGGAGTTGCATTTAGTCTACTATATTCATTTTCTAACAGATTTTCTAACAGATTATTAAATACATTAATACTATTTTCGTAAGCTACCTTAAATTCAAATTCCGAATTATAAATTGAAATTACGTATGCAATCCCAGCTAAACCATGTGCAAAATTACATTCTTTTAAACTATTAACATTTTGTATCTCTTCTACAAAATATAAATATAACTCCTCTATTTTTTCTCTAATAAATTTCATACTATCGACATCATTGAAATTTATACAGTATTTCATAATACTCAATAAAACACCTGACTTTCCTAAAGCAAAGTCAAATACTTCAACTTTCTGATAATTACTTATCAAGTCTTTATAAATTTCTCTAGTTTTATCTATAATCAATTCTCTACTTGGATTGTTGCTGGCAAATTTTTTATAGAACTCTAATAATGCCCAAAGATATCCAGAAGAACCAAATAAAATTGAATAACCATTTAAATACCCATTTCCTTTATTTTGATTTCCTTCAGAGATAAGCCACTCGATAATTCTACCATTGTCAGAAATGTCTCTCATGTGTGATAAATAAAACAAATATCCTGATAAGCCATGTTGAAACGATACTGGACTAACAAATTCTCCAAATTCATTTGAATTTAGTATCCTACTTTCTCTATTCATATTTAATGAAAGAAGATAGTTAATAAGTGTCTCATTTTCAATTTGAAAATCGAATGAGGAATTAACTCTCTTTGAATGAAATCCTATATTTTCATCTTCAAAATCGTTTATATACTTCATCTTCTCGAATCGGTCTAACTTCTCTTGTTCACTTAAATTCAATAAATACATCAACCAGTTAAATTGCGATTTAGTTATGTTCCCAATTTCTTTCTCCATATACATACAAGACTTGATTTTATCTAAAGCAGTTATATTTAAGAAGACGTCCTCTCCTTCAAATATTAAAACATGCTCGCGCATAATCGCCAAACTCAACATTGCAAGTGCAAAATAATCCTGTTGAATGGTACAAATTTTTGAGGAACAATCAGTATTTATCATGAATTTTGTAGCAGCTCTTCTAACAGTATTATTTTTGTTTGTAAAATTTTCTAGGTCTATTAACCTAACACGACCAAAATCATCCAATATAAAGTTTGTTGGAGAAATATCCACTGCTAAATATCCTTCAGCATGAATGTCATTAATAATATCAATTATATTATTAATAATTACATTTTTTTCGATATCAATATTTTTTAAATCAAAAAAATTATATCCTGGTATAAACTTTTGCACTACGAAGTAATCTTCATTGACATAAAACTCTTCAATTAATTCTGTCGTATAGGACTTGTTCTGAAATACTTTCAAATTTGTTGCTTCATTCTTTAATTCATCAATTGCAGAGAAACCATCATCCCAACTATAAACATATGGTCGTGCATGTTTTATTATCACTTTCTGATTACTATTTTTTACTACAGCTCTGTAAACATTTCCTCTATTGGATTTTTTCAGAATACACTCGATATTATAGTGATTTAAAGGGTGATTCTCTGGAATTCCCGGGGAGGGTTTAAATAATTTATTTTTTTCCACATCAGTAAATAAATCCTTAACCCCTTCTGGCAAATACGGATAATTTAATCTCAGATCCTCTACTAATTCTCCTCTACTATTTTTCATCATGTAGACAATTTTATTTTCAGAAAAATTGTAGTTTTTAATTGCTTTAAACGCCCCATATCTATAATGTATTGGAGAATGTTCACCACATTGAAAATCTGATAAAATCCTTGGAGCTTTATAGTTTTCTAACTTTTCTTTTAGATTTAATATTATTCGTTTGGCCTGCTTCCTACTAGACGGATATATAGTGATAAACTTATTTGCAGTAGGAGAAACTTCCCTCGGAGAATTCAATTTTTTTAACTCATCCAAACAATCTAGAACTTTGTAGTTACATCTTTCCTTCTCCAGCTCTTGTGCAACAATATAAAAAATATTACAAGCGTCTTTTAGTTGACTGCTTACATGAAGTTTCCATCCCTGTGTAAGTTTATTGTTACTATACTTCACAAATAACCACCCATTTTTATGGTAAGTGTCAACTTGTATTTTATTCAGCATTGTTTGTAATCTATCCATAAATATAATAAATACATTATCTCTAAAATGAAATTAAGGATAGTTAATTAGTAATTAACTATCCTTAATTTTAACCAATTATTCTTAAAGAGCAGTAAATGAGCAAGTCCACTTACAAACTTCACGTGATACAGTAATTACTGGCTCTTCAGGTAACAATTCAAGTTCCATTAGATTATGCATTTCTTTTCTCCTTTAATTATTTTTCTTTGTAAACCACTTCTGCAACCTAGGATTTGCTTCAAATGTCTTACAAGGACAGTATAACACAGAAATTAGCTCATTTTAGAAAATCGCATATTTGATATTTTTTCTCATGGAAATTTCACATTTGCGATTTTTGTAGATTTGACTCTTTCCCTGATATAATGAAGGTACTACTCACAAGGAGGGATATAATGATGAAAAAAAGCAAAATCCAACTGATACTCCTACTTATTTTAGAGTGGGTTATTGTCATTCCTTTTCTAACTAATCGATAAGCTCTTTGTATTGCTGCAAACGCAATTCAAAAAGGGCTGTTAATTGTGGATTTTCTAATATTTGCAGAGATTGGATAAAGTGTTCAATCTCTTTTTGATTGCTCCCCTTGGTTTGAAGGAATACACTCATCTTCTTTAAAAACTGCAATGATACTTTCTCAAAAACATCATATGGCCGGAGCATACTCTCCAACTCGGCTTCAAAGATTGGGATGTAAGAGAAAAGCTTACGCTCCATGAGCTCTGAGATGATATTAAGATAACCACTTTTCATATACAATTGATTGTGTACCAACTCTTTAAATTCCTTGGATTTTTCAAGTAAAGAGGTGGATAAAAAAATCAGATCTTGATTACTTAAGAAAGGCATGGTATTGCAAAAAAGATAGAGTTCAAACCAGGTCCAAGACTCGATAGCATAGAGATAGGTGGTCAAAAACTCGCTATCCTCCTCTTCTAACGGATACCTTTTATCTAAGGAATGGATAGCATCTTTAATCACAATAGCATTCAAACGACGATAGGTCTGCGCCATCTGTTCCTGCTCAACTTCCTCTAATAGTTGCTCTAAGCCAGCCATATCTTGATGGGCAAAACGATCTACAACTTTTCGTCCAAATCGCATATGTGGGGATTCCTGATAATTATTAAGCTTGTGTCCAAACTCATCAAAGGTCACATTTATCCCTTGGATAGCTAGTATCAGTTTATCCGCAGACAGCATAGACTGTCCCAGTTCAAACTTGGATAACTGAGAAGCTGTTAGACCTTCACAAGCCACATCTGACTGCTTGAGCTTTCTCGCCAGCCGCAATTCCTTGTAAAATTCTCCCAATTCCATTCTCTCAATCATCTGGCCACCTCCTAATTTTTACATATTATATCATCATTTTTACAGCTTTGTCAAAATATTCTGACATTTTCCGGAGTAAAAAAGCCAGCCTCAAGCTGACTCTTTATTCCATAGTATCAAAGGCGAGGCTTGGTTTGGCGTTGAGGTCCAAGCCTGCAAAGTTTTCTTTATTCCACTCGCTGACGCTGGCATAGGCAATCATACCCGCGTTGTCTCCGCAAAGGCGTAGGGGAGGGATGATAACCTTGACATCTGTGATTTCAGCTGCTAGTCGTTCTCTGAGCCCTTTATTGGCAGCCACGCCACCTGCTACAACTAGAGTTTTAACAGGATATTTCTCCAAGGCCTTCTTGGTTTTGGTCATAAGAATATCCATGACCGCAGCTTGGAAGGAAGCTGACAGATCTTTCTTGGACAAGCTTTCTCCCTTTTGCTCGGCATTGTGGTGAAGATTGATAAAGGCAGACTTCAAACCTGAAAATGAAAACTCCAGATTATCTTCCTTGATCATGGCACGAGGGAAATCATACACATCCTGTCCCTGATGAGCCAACTCGTCAATCTCGCGACCTGCTGGATAAGTCAATCCCATGACACGGCCGACCTTGTCATAGGCCTCACCAACCGCATCATCCCGCGTTTCTCCAACAATCTTGTAATCCCCAGCCTCTGACACATAGACCAACTCTGTGTGCCCACCGCTGACCAAGAGAGCTAGCAAGGGAAACTCCAAAGGCTCCACACTCTGAGCCGCCATAAGGTGACCAGCCATGTGGTTAACGGAGATCATCGGAAGTCCATGAGCCCAAGCAAAAGCCTTGGCAGCTGACAAACCAACTAGCAGTGCTCCAACCAATCCAGGTCCATAAGTAACGGCAACAGCTGTCACATCCGCTTCGGTAATCCCTGCTTCTGCTAGCGCCTCCTCGATGCAGGCTGTAATAACCTCGACATGGTGACGACTAGCTACTTCTGGTACTACGCCCCCAAAACGCTTGTGACTCTCAATTTGACTCGCAATGACATTGGACAAGAGCTCGTCATCGTTTTTCAGTACGGCAACACTGGTCTCATCACAGGATGTCTCAAATGCTAAAATATATCTATCCTTCATCTATTTCTCTCTTCATGATGATGGCGTCCTCGACTGGGTCATGGTAGTAGGCCTTTCGCTCAGCGATGACCGCCATCTTTTCTTTCTTGTAAAATGCTTGCGCTCGTTGGTTTGACTTTCTGACTTCGAGGAAAATCTCCTTATCCGCTGGCAATTGAGCAAACAAGGCTGACGCAATTCCCTGACCCTGATAGCTAGGCAGTACAGCAATCTGCAAGACTTCTGCTTCAAAGAGATTCTCCTGAACGGCTAGAAAGCCAATCACTTCTGCCCCATCATAAGCTAGAGCGTACCAAGTCTGGTCTTGGGACAGGTCTGCTTGGATTTGTTCCAGTGCCCAAGGACTGACTGGGTAAACATCTGCCATGACAGCGTAGATGGTTTTAGCTAGTTCAGGCTGTTTTTGGATTCGTTTGATTTCTATCATAGGCGTTTAATGTAAGACCCGCCAGACTCGGTATGGTTCTTGAGCCAGTTTTCCTCAGCTTCAACACGTTTGAGGTAATTTGGCACAAAGTCGTGCAAGGAGTCTGCTTCCTCGTCCCAGGCCCAAAGAGCTAGATTAGCTGCATTTGGCAAGGTTTCTTGATAGCTAGCTTGAGGTAGTTGTTCTTGGATCTGTTCCACAAAGGCTCCAACTTCTCCGACAAAGGTTACCTGTTCAGCATCCTTGACCTGCTCTAGCACTTCCGCAAAAGACAGGTGCGCTTCTGGAAAGACTGGTTTGGCGTTTTGATAAAATCCTGCATAAACATTGTTGCGACGTGCATCCATGATAGGAACCACCAAGCCTTCTTGTTGGCGTGGCACCAGAGCCAATAGGCTAGACATCCCAACTAACTCAATGTTCAGGGTATGAGCCAAGGTCTTGGCAGTTGCTACCGCAATTCGCAAGCCCGTGTAGCTACCTGGCCCTTCAGCGACCACGATTCGATCCAAATCCTTTGATGTCAAATCTAGACTGGCCATCAAAAAATCAATGGCTGGCATAAGGGTAATACTGTGATTTTTCTTGATATTAATCGTCGTCTCGGCAAGAACCTGCTTGTCCTCTAAAATGGCTAGAGAAAGAGCCTTGCTGGACGTATCAAAAGCTAATACTTTCATAACACATTCCTATCTTTTTGTCTGTTTACTATTATACTACAAAAGCCAGCGCATGGGAATTTTCTTTATTTTGAAACAAAAGTTCCTGCCACTTAAACAAGCAATTCTGCACAAAAAATTCAAAAAAGTTGTAGCTTTTTTGAATAGAAAAGTGAACAAGGAAATTGAAAAGTTCTTTGTAAAAAATTTGGATCAGGCATTTATGTTTCAACTCGATTTTTGATACGAAAGAACATCGTCGTAAAAATAAAGATATCACCTAAAAATAGAAAAAGTCCATCCCATCTATCAAGACGAGGTGGATTTTCTGTATATCTAGAGGAATAATTGACTTTAGGCATTTAAACCAAAGTAGAAAACGAGCCAGACAACATAGGTAACCAGGAGGAGAAAAATTGAATAGAGCGTCACAAAAGCAAGCTTCCAAAGGAACTTTGTTTTGCGGTGTTCCAGATGAACAAACAGGGCATTCCCCCCATAGACACAAGCTACAAAGACTACAAACATCAAGAGGCGAACCCCTACTGCAAATTCAAACAAACTAAACATTCTTAATCCTCCTTTTGGTATTCCTATTTTTATATAAACTGTTGACAATGTTGTTCTATCAATGTTAAAATGTAATTCAACACTGATAGGAAAATCAGGTTGAGTCGTTGACTCTTCGGGTTGCAGTGCTATCCCTGAAACTTTGGTTTCTAAAGAACTGAAATTGCGATTGAACAATTCGCCCCCAGTGTTTGACGGCTCTTGACTTCGGTCAGGAGCTTTTTGATGCTTTTAAAGTTGATTCCCTCAGTAAGTTATAGTAAAGTATAAATATCGAGAGGATAACATAGGGCGACTGGTGACAGAGCGTTCAAAGGTACCAACTTCTGGTACGGGTGTGGGACTGCCCTCAGCTTTGAGCTGTAAAGACCCCTGACTACCATTGGTCCTCTCTTTTTGCTTACTCTTAAATTAAGTGCTTGTCTTTACCTTTTAGTAAGCGCTCCACTCCATGCTATTTCTACATCGTTATACTTATAGATTGACTTCTTAGCCTCATAGATGATAGAATTAAGTAAAGGCTGAGATCGAGTTTGATTTGGTGACAAGTCATTCAAAGGTTGCGATGCATTCGCTTCAGGTAGAGGTGCTGCCATCTGGACTGCTCCAGGAAAATCCCCGAGTTTTGTCTCAGCCTTTTTATTTGCTCTTGAGATTTCTCAAGAGCTTTTTCTTTTTTCAAAGATATCATTCTGTCCCAACCATCCACTCCAACGATTAATGAAACTAGAACTGTATTCTTCCTTAAATCTACTATCTCTTTAGATTCCCCCTTTAATTATAACACCTAAGTGCTCTCCGACCAAATCCTACCTGTCTTTTTGTTCCTTCTTCCCCTCCCGACTTTCTCCATTTCCGTCTTTTACTAATTTTTCATTTTGTGGTATAATTGAAATAATTGTAACGAATCAAGGTCAATCTAGACACAAAATGGAATGAAATCAAGCAAATCTCTACTAAAAGTTTGGAATAAGCTGACCTGTAAATAGAAAGGAACTATATGATTTACAAAGTTTTTTATCAAGAAACAAAAGAACGTAGCCCACGTCGTGAAACAACACGCTCACTTTACCTAGACATCGATGCCAGCTCAGAACTTGAGGGCCGTATCGCTGCTCGCCAACTTGTCGAAGAAAATCGCCCAGAGTACAATATCGAATTTATCGAACTCTTGTCTGACAAATTGCTAGATTACGAAAAAGAAACTGGCGCTTTCGAGATTACGGAGTTCTAATATGGCCTACACTCTTAAACCTGAAGAAGTCGGCGTTTTTGCCATCGGTGGTCTGGGAGAAATCGGGAAAAACACTTACGGAATTGAATACCAAGACGAAATTATCATCGTCGATGCTGGGATTAAATTCCCAGAAGATGACTTGCTGGGTATCGACTACGTTATCCCCGACTACTCTTACATCGTGGACAATATCGACCGCGTCAAGGCTGTCTTGATCACACACGGACACGAGGACCACATCGGTGGGATTCCCTTCCTGCTCAAGCAAGCAAATGTCCCTATCTACGCTGGGCCACTTGCCTTGGCTTTGATCCGTGGAAAACTCGAAGAACACGGCCTCTTGCGCAACGCCAAACTTTACGAAATCAATCACAACACTGAGTTGACCTTTAAAAATCTCAAGGCAACTTTCTTTAGAACCACTCACTCCATTCCAGAGCCTTTAGGGATTGTCATTCATACCCCTCAAGGGAAAATCGTCTGTACAGGTGACTTCAAGTTCGACTTCACCCCAGTTGGTGAACCAGCGGACTTGCACCGGATGGCAGCCCTTGGTGAAGAGGGTGTGCTCTGCCTCCTCTCTGACTCGACAAATGCAGAAGTGCCAACCTTTACCAACTCTGAAAAAGTCGTTGGTCAGTCCATCATGAAGATCATTCAAGGTATTGAAGGACGTATCATCTTTGCATCCTTTGCCTCAAATATCTTCCGTCTCCAGCAAGCAACGGATGCCGCTGTTAAGACTGGACGCAAGATTGCGGTCTTTGGACGTTCGATGGAAAAGGCCATTGTCAACGGTATCGAGCTTGGCTACATCAAAGCTCCTAAGGGAACCTTTATCGAGCCAAATGAAATCAAAGACTATCCTGCAGGCGAGGTTCTGATTCTCTGTACAGGTAGTCAAGGGGAGCCGATGGCAGCCCTCTCTCGTATCGCTAATGGAACTCATCGTCAGGTGCAACTCCAACCCGGCGATACCGTTATCTTCTCTTCAAGTCCAATCCCTGGAAATACGACTAGCGTCAACAAGCTGATTAACATCATTTCAGAAGCTGGTGTTGAAGTTATCCACGGTAAAATCAACAATATCCACACCTCTGGACACGGTGGTCAGCAAGAGCAAAAACTCATGCTCCGCTTGATCAAGCCCAAATACTTCATGCCTGTCCATGGTGAATACCGTATGCAGAAAGTCCATGCTGGACTAGCGGTGGATACTGGTGTCGAGAAGGACAATATCTTTATCATGAGCAATGGTGATGTGCTTGCCCTTACTGCTAACTCTGCCCGTATCGCAGGCCATTTCAACGCGCAAGACATCTATGTTGATGGAAATCGTATCGGTGAAATCGGCGCTGCTGTCCTCAAAGATCGTCGTGATCTATCCGAAGACGGTGTCGTTCTAGCAGTCGCAACTGTTGACTTCAAGTCTAAAATGATCTTGTCTGGTCCTGATATCCTCAGCCGAGGCTTTGTCTACATGAGAGAATCTGGAGACTTGATTCGCCAAAGCCAGCGCATCCTCTTCAATGCTATTCGTATCGCATTGAAAAATAAGGACGCCAGCATACAATCCATCAATGGTGCTATTGTCAACGCCATTCGTCCTTTCCTCTATGAAAATACAGAACGTGAACCAATCATCATCCCGATGATCCTCACACCAGATGAAGAAGAATAAATCAACAAAACAGCCCCGTCTTCGGAGCTGTTTTTTCTATGCTTTCTTTTCTTGATTTTTAGAAATACTACGATTTTTACCTTCGAGATACACCATCAGAATAGAAATATCTGCTGGATTCACTCCCGAAATACGACTGGCTTGGCCGATAGTTTCTGGATTGATAAGTTTGAACTTCTGGCGGGCTTCTGTTGCAATGGAGTCAATATCATCCCAGTCAATATTAGCTGGAATGCGTTTTTCTTCCATGCGTTTCATCTTGGCAACCTGATCCATGGCTTTGGAAATATAGCCTTCGTACTTGATCTCTGTTTCAATCAATTCGATAATCTTGTCATCCAAGTCCTCGGCAGCTGGCCCTATGAAGGCCACCACATCTTGGTAAGAAACTTCTGGACGGCGAAGGAATTCCTTGGCTGTAACCGCATCTGTCAACGGCTTGAAGCCCATTTCCTCAACCTTAGCATTGGTTTCTTTGACTGGCTTGAGTTTGATACTGTCTAGGCGCTTCATCTCATTGTCAAGTTGATTTTTCTTGATTTCAAAGCGGGCCCAGCGTTCATCGTCCACAAGGCCAATCTCGCGCCCCATCTCTGTCAAACGCATATCGGCATTGTCATGACGGAGGATGAGACGGTATTCTGCACGACTGGTCAAGAGACGGTAAGGTTCAATGGTTCCCTTAGTTACCAAGTCGTCAATCATCACTCCGATATAACCGTCGCTGCGCTTCAAAATCAACTCAGGTTTGCCTTGTATTTTTAGAGCCGCATTGATACCAGCGATAATCCCTTGGCCAGCAGCTTCTTCGTAACCTGACGTTCCATTTGTCTGACCAGCAGTAAAGAGTCCTGAGATTTTCTTGGTTTCCAGAGTCGCACGCAACTGGTGTGGCAAGACCATGTCGTACTCAATGGCATAACCAGTACGCATCATTTCAGCATTTTCCAAACCTTTGATGGAATGAACCAAATCACGTTGGACATCCTCAGGTAGACTGGTTGAAAGACCCTGGACATAGACTTCCTCTGTATTGCGCCCTTCTGGCTCAAGGAAGAGTTGGTGACGTTCCTTGTCTGCAAAGCGCACAATCTTGTCTTCAATTGACGGACAGTAACGAGGTCCCACTCCCTTGACCACACCTGTAAACATAGGCGCACGGTGGAGGTTGTTTTGGATAATCTCATGACTGGTACCGTTGGTGTAGGTCAACCAGCATGGCACCTGGTCCTTGACATAGTCCTCATCACGTGAAGTGTAGGAGAAGTGATTTGGCGCTTCATCTCCTGGCTGAATCTCTGTCACATCGTAATTGATAGAGGAAGCCTTGACACGTGGAGGGGTTCCTGTCTTGAAACGACCAATTTCGAGTCCCAGTTCCTTGAGATTGTCAGCAAGGTTAATCGAAGCCAGACTGTGGTTAGGACCTGACGAATACTTGAGGTCTCCGATGATGATTTCCCCACGGAGTGCAGTCCCTGTCGTCACGATAACAGCTTTAGCAGCATATTCTTGATGAGTAGCTGTACGCACACCAACAACCTTTCCATCTTCGACCAAAATCTCATCAATCATGGTTTGACGAAGGGTGAGATTCTCTTGATTTTCAACTGTCTTGCGCATCTCCTTAGAGTAAAGCTCTTTGTCAGCTTGCGCACGAAGGGCACGGACAGCTGGCCCCTTCCCAGTGTTGAGCATCTTCATCTGGATGTAAGTCTTGTCAATGGTTTTAGCCATCTCGCCACCGAGGGCATCGACTTCACGCACGACAATCCCCTTGGCAGAACCACCGATAGAAGGGTTACAAGGCATGAAAGCCAGCATTTCAATGTTGATGGTCGCAAGCAAGACCCTACAGCCCATACGGCTAGCAGCTAGAGATGCCTCCACCCCAGCGTGTCCCGCACCGATTACAATAATATCGTATTCTTCCGTAAAATTATAAGTCATTTTCTCTCCTATTCCTCAAGATGAATGTGTCTTAGTTGGCCGTCCCAATCTGGCAGGGCTGTTTTTAAAAAGGTTGGAACTAGCTGGATATTCTGGAGTTCATCCAAGTCAATCCACTCACAAGGCTGCATTTTTTCGTCTTCCTGCATGGTCAATGGGGCGTCCTCCAGCAAGTTCACCAGGTAATGAAACTCGATGTTGTGATAGGAAACACCGTCTTGTTCAAAACGATTTTCAACCACAAAAGCTAGCTGTCCAGCTTGAGCTCGGACACCTAATTCTTCCCTCACTTCACGAACTACCGCGTCTTCCGTGATTTCATTAACTTGAATCGCACCGCCAATAGTGTAATACTTGCCCTTATCTTTGGTAACTAGGAGCTTGCCATTTTGGAGAATCAAGGCTGCCGCCCGAACACCAAAGACCGTGTCTCCCACTGTTGTCCGAAAGTCTTGTTGAGTCATTTTTGTCCTTTCCCTTAAACGACACAAAAACAGTCAAAACTCGTAAGAAGTGCAGGACAAAAAAGCCTGCAACATCCATGAGCTTTGACCATCATTTCTATTGCTTTTATTATTGTAGCAAATTGAGAAAATTTGTCAATCTAAATGTACTGACAAACTTGTCCATCTCGATAAGCATTGTCAATCAGGCCACCACCTAGGCACTCTTCGCCATCGTAAAAGACAACTGCCTGTCCTGGTGTGATGGCGCGTTGCGGTTCCGCAAAGATAACTTCTGCCTTATCTCCTTTGACATGTACTGTCACCTTAGAATCAGGCTGACGGTAGCGGAATTTAGCCGTACAGTCTAGCGTAAATTCCTCTGGCATGTCACGAGTAAAGTGAACCTGACTGGCCTCTAGGCTGGTTGACATGAGCGAGTCATGGTAGAAACCTTGGCCGACATAGAGGATATTCTTGCTTAGGTCTTTTCCGACAACGAACCAAGGGGCATTGTCACCACCGTGTTGCCCACCGATACCGAGACCGCCACGCTGACCAATCGTATAGTACATCAGGCCTGCATGCTCACCCATATCGCGACCATCCACAGTCATCATGCGACCAGGCTGGGCTGGCAGATAGTTGCTGAGAAAGTTTTTAAAGTTCTTTTCTCCGATAAAGCAAATCCCTGTCGAGTCTTTCTTCTTAGCAGTCGCAAGTCCTGCTTCTTCAGCTAGTCTGCGAACTTCAGGCTTTTCCAAATGTCCCAAGGGGAACATGGTTTTTTGGAGTTGTTCTTGCGAAAGTTGACTGAGGAAATAGGTCTGGTCCTTGCCATTGTCCACGCCACGAAGCATGTGAACGATGCCATCCTCATCACGCGCCACTCGAGCATAATGCCCCGTCGCTACATAGTCTGCGCCTAAGGTCATAGCATAGTCCAAAAAGGCCTTGAACTTGATTTCCTTGTTACACATAACGTCTGGATTTGGCGTGCGTCCTGCACGGTATTCCGCTAGGAAATACTCAAAGACGCGGTCCCAGTACTCTTTTTCAAAATTGACAGAGTAGTAAGGAATGCCGATCTGGTCTGCCACCGCAGCCACATCCTTGTAATCTTCGGTCGCCGTACAGACGCCGTTTTCATCTGTGTCATCCCAGTTCTTCATGAAGATACCGATCACATCGTAGCCCTGCTCCTTGAGCAAGAGAGCCGTCACCGACGAATCAACACCACCACTCATCCCCACAACAACACGTGTTTTAGAGTTATCACTCATGGTAAGTCTCCCATCTATTCGTTTATTCACGATTGAAGGTCGTGTGTGCTTTAACGATTGAAGGTCGCTTGAGCAGTATTCATTATAACACGCTTGGTTGGAGAAGACAAGAAAGAGGCTGATAAATCATCTCAACCTCTCTTTCTTCCTTTGCAAACGAATCAATTTTCCCCTTTAAGTTCTTTCTTCGCTTGTTCTATCTGGTATTTCACTTGCTCAAAGCCGGTTCCTCCTAAGGAATTCCGTCTCCGAACAGCGGTTTCTGGACGCAAGTAGATATAAATATCCTCTTCAATCAAGGGATGGTAGGCTTGCAACTCCTCCAAATCCCAATCTTGGATGTTTTTACCATGCTTGATAGAGTCTAGAACCAATTTCCCTACAATTTCATGCGCTTCTCTAAAAGGGAGTCCTTTTTCAGCCAAATAATCTGCCAGTTCGGTCGCATTCGAAAAATCATTCTCTGTGGATTGCTGCATTTTGGCCTTATTAACCTGCATGCTCGATAGCATACCTGCCAACACATCCAGAGAATTTAAAATCGTTTCTACTGTATCAAACATGCCTTCCTTGTCCTCTTGCAAATCCTTATTGTAAGCCAGAGGCAAAGACTTCATGACGGTCAATAGCCCAAGCAAGTTCCCGTAAACTCGGCCTGTCTTCCCTCGAATCAATTCCGCCATATCAGGATTTTTCTTCTGGGGCATGATAGATGAACCCGTTGAAAAGCTATCAGACAAGCTAATGTACTGATACTCAAAACTGCACCAATTGATGATTTCCTCACAAAAACGACTCATATGCATCATCAAAATGCTGGCATTTGACAGAAATTCTAAGATAAAATCACGGTCACTCACTGCGTCCAAGGAATTGGTATAGGGTTGTTGGAAACCCAATAAATCACTCGATAATTGACGATCGATTGGAAAAGTTGTCCCCGCTAAGGCAGCCGCACCCAGTGGAGATAGGTCCGTATGTTTCAAGTTAAATGCAAAGCGCTCGCTATCCCTTTGGAACATATTATAATAAGCCATGAGATGATGGGCAAAACTAATCGGTTGGGCATGTTGCAAATGAGTATAACCTGGCATGATGGTTTCCACATGTTTTTCAGCCAAATCCAGCAAAACACTGTTCAGATTCGCCAACTTATCCAAGACATGGCCAAGCTGCTCCTTTAGATATAAGTGCATATCCGTTGCGACTTGGTCATTCCGAGAACGAGCCGTGTGTAGTTTCCCAGCCAGAGGACCAATTTTCTCTGTCAGCAACACTTCCATATTCATATGAATATCTTCATTTGCAATATCAAAATGAAGCTCTCCTGCCTCTAAATCTCGCAACAAAGCTTGCAGACCATCTTGGATCTGCTCTGCCTCTTCCAAGCTTAAAATGCCAGTCTGTCCTAGCATTTGAACATGAGCTAGGGAACCCATCAAATCAAATTTTGCCAGCTGGTGGTCAAAAGAAATACTCGCACCGAACTGTTCTACCCAATCTTCCACAGTGCCTTCAAATCGACCACCCCATAATTTTGTATTTTTCGGCATATCCTGTCGTCCCTTTCTATCGCGTCACTACTCAACATTTTTCTGAACTTCTGAATAAACCTTAGTCGGAAGCCCCCAAAGCTTGATAAATCCAACAGCCGCATCTTGGTCAAAAGTATCCGCACTAGTATAAGTCGCCAAATTTTCATCGTAAAGAGAATTTGGTGATTTCCGAGCCACTACCTGGGCGTTCCCCTTATAGAGTTTAACTTTTGCAGTTCCATTGACAACTTTCTGTGTCTCCTTGATATAGGCAATCAAAGCCTGAGTTGCTGGGCTAAACCACAAAGCATTATAGATGAGATTGGACAACTCATTTTCGATAATAGGTTTGAAATGAGCCACTTCTCTCACAAGAGTCAAGTCTTCAATCTCCTTATGAGCTGCCAATAAAGTCACAGCGCCTGGGCACTCATAAATCTCTCTTGACTTAATACCGACTAGGCGATTTTCCACATGGTCAATACGACCGACACCATGTTTGCCCGCAATTTCATTTAGCTTTTGAATCAAATCCGCTACTTTCATCTTCTCACCATTGAGGGAGATGGGCACCCCGCAGCTAAACTCAATGTCAATAAATTCTGGACTGTCTGGTGCCTCTTCCGGCGAAGATGTGATTCCAAATGCTTCTTCTGGCGCTTGGTTCCAAGGGTTTTCCAAGACACCACATTCATTTGCACGTCCCCAAAGATTTTGATCGACAGAGTAAGGATTGTCAAGGTCAGCAGGAACTGGAACACCGTTTTCTTTGGCATATTGGATTTCTTCTTCACGAGACCATTTCCACTCACGAACAGGCGCAACTACTTTTAAATTGGGATCCAAAGCCGCAATAGAGACTTCAAACCGAACTTGGTCGTTTCCCTTACCTGTACAACCATGAGCAATTGTGGTTGCCCCCGTCTGATGAGCTATCTCAACTAGTTTTTTTGAAATAAGAGGGCGACTCAGAGCAGATACCAAGGGATACTTCTGTTCATAGTAGGCATGAGCCTGAAGGGCCACTAAAACATAGTCATTAGCAAATTCTTCCTTAACATCAATGACATAAGACTCAACAGCCCCAACCTTGAGAGCTTTATCGTGGATGAATTCCAGATCTTTTCCTTCACCCACATCCATACAAACAGCAATCACATCATAGTCTTTTTTTAACCATGTAATAGCAACTGATGTATCCAATCCACCTGAATAGGCTAAAATGACTTTTTCCTTACTCATTTCTCATCCTTCTTTCTATTTTTCGATAGAGGCTTTAAAAGCATCGTCAATCAATTTGTCCAACTCCCCAGAATCCTTCAACTTCTGGATGGTTTTGTCAACCGCCTCTTTTAATTCTTTACTGTCTTTTTTCATCGCAACAGCGTAGGAATCTTCTTTGTCATTGTCAAAATCAAACTCAGCGATGGCTAGGTCTGGATTATTCTCTACAAAGCCTTTCGCCACTGGTTCCTCAAAGATAACTGCATCCAGTTGCCCTGATTTCAAATCTGTTATCAAATTTCCATTTTTAGGAAGTGAAACGAGAGAAGCATTCTGCAAGGTTTCTTTGGCCAGAGTTTCCTGGATAGAGCCTTTCTGCGCTCCAACCTTTTTCTGAGCCAAATCCTTGACTGATTGGTAATTCGTTAATTCAGATTTTCTTACGATAACCTTATTTTTCGAAGTGTAGTAGGGAATTGAAAAATCGTAAACTTGACTTCTCTCCTCCGTTTTAGAAACACCTGATATGGCAAGATCGGCCTTGCCTGAATCAAGACTAGCCAGTACATTGTCAAAACTCATTGGAGAGAACTCCACTTCTACACCTAGTTCCTTTGCGATGGCTTTGGCTAGCTCAACATCTGAACCTACAATCTGATTTTTCCCATCGACCAATTTCTGATATTCAAATGGAGCAAACTCTGGATTTAGGGCCACCACCAATTTTCCTTTAGCCTTAATGGCTTCAACACCTTGGGATTGAGCGTTACTACAAGCAAATAATAAGGGAAACATAAGCAAACCAAACATCGTCATCAACACCTTCTTCACTTTATTCATAGAAGAGCCTCCTTTTATTTTTATACTTTATTGTTGTATAAATAATACTCCTCTCATTTTCGTTTGTCAAGAAAAAACTGTATTTTATTTCATTAAAATCAAGAAAAAGCTTATTATATGATATATTTTTACACATAATAAGCTTATTTATACTATTTGAGTTTTAAAACAATTTGAAGAATTTCGTTGGAATTATACAAATAGAGCATTGCTGAGAAGATCGTTACACTTTTTGTTCTTGAAAAACAAAAAAGAGCCCTAAAGGACTCTTGTATTCTTAATACCAACCATTGTTAAGCCAGAAGTTCTTGGCAGCTGTCCATGAACCATAACGTCCTGCAACGTAGGCATCTGCTACACGTTCTTGGTTTTCAGCTGAGTAGTCACCGTTCAAGTATGAATCTGTCAATTGGTAACGTCCGATGTAACGTCCGTTTGTAGCAGTGTAGCTACCACCTGATTCTTTTTGAGCGATCCATTCTTTGGCTTCTGCTTCAGAACCACTTACAGTAGAAGCTGCTGCAGTGTTGCTTTCTGCTGCTGGAACCGCTGGTGTAGCTGGCGCTTCATAGGTTGTTGTTTCAGTTACTTCTTCTGCAGTTTCTTCCGCAGCTGCTGGTGCTTCATAAGTTGTTGTTGAAGCTGCAGCGGTTGCAGTTGCTGTCGATGGAGCTGTTCCTTCGATAACCAAAACTTGGTCAACATAGATAAGGTGAATATCTTTGATGTTATTTTTTGCTGCCAATTTTTCAACAGTTGTGTTGTACTTCTCAGCGATTTCTGAAAGAGTATCACCTGATTTAACTGTGTAAGTTACAGTTTCTTGGGCAGATGCAAGTGATGGAGCAAAGAAAGCAAGCAAAGCTGCTACTCCTGCGATAGTTGTTTTAATTTTTTTAGTTGTTAATGACATATCTAAAAATTCTCCTTCCATTGGATATATCTATGATACCTTTTAAATGTTACCGTTGTTTAACGGTTTTATGTAGAAATATTACAAAAATGTTTTATATTTACCGTTTTAAGTAGGTTTTTGTCACAAAAGACCTTATTTTATACTATCTTTAATCATTTTAAGCTTTTGATAAGGGAAATAAGCGCAGAGGTCCATTCTTTGATATAATAGATATAAGAATCTTTGTAAGGGGAAACAGATGCACTCACTTCGTTTTCAATCTGTCTTTGACATTATCGGACCAGTTATGATTGGCCCATCAAGTAGCCATACTGCTGGAGCTGTTCGCATCGGGAAAATCGTCTCTTCCATCTTTGATGATACGCCGACAGAAGTCGAATTCCAATTATTTAACTCATTTGCCAAAACCTACCGTGGTCATGGAACGGACCTCGCTCTCGTCGCTGGTATATTAGGTATGGATACAGACGATCCCGACATTCCAAATAGCCTAGAGATTGCCCATAAACGCGGTATCAAGATTGTCTGGACCATTCAGAAAGACAGCAACGCTCCTCATCCTAACACCACTAAAATTACTGTGAAGAATGAACACAAGTCCATCAGTGTGACAGGAATTTCCATCGGTGGGGGAAATATCCAGGTTACGGAGCTTAACGGCTTTGCTGTCTCTCTCAACATGAACACACCAACCATTATCATCGTGCATCAAGATGTTCCAGGTATGATTGCCCATGTTACTGAAGCCCTCTCTCGTTTCGATATCAACATCGCTCAGATGAATGTGACTCGAGAAAAAGCTGGAGAAAAAGCCATTATGATTATCGAAGTCGATAGTCGAAGTTGCGAAGAGGCGATTGAAGAAATCCGAAAAATCCCTCATCTCCACAATGTCAATTTCTTTAAGTAGGAGGAAACATGTTTTATTCTATCAAAGAATTGGTCGAGCAGGCGGATCTAGACTTCCAAGGAAATGTCGCAGAACTCATGATTGCGACAGAATATCAACTAACCGGTCGGGAACGGCCAGAAGTTCTCCTCCTCATGGAACGCAATCTAGAAGTCATGAAAGCCTCTGTCGAGCTCGGTCTCAGTAAAAATAAATCCCGTAGTGGCCTAACGGGTGGAGACGCGGCCAAACTAGACCGCCATCTCAAAAGTGGCAAGGCCTTGTCGGACTTTACCATCCTATCAGCAGCCCGTAATGCCATCGCGGTCAATGAACACAATGCGAAGATGGGCTTGGTCTGTGCCACTCCAACCGCAGGAAGTGCTGGCTGTCTGCCAGCCGTTCTCACTGCTGCTATCCAAAAACTTGACCTCAGCCACGAAGAACAGTTAGATTTCCTCTTTGCTGCTGGTGCCTTTGGATTGGTTATCGCAAACAATGCCTCTATCTCGGGTGCTGAAGGTGGCTGTCAGGCCGAAGTCGGCTCTGCCTCCGCCATGAGTGCCGCAGCCTTGACTTTGGCCGCAGGTGGAACGCCCTATCAGGCTAGCCAAGCCATCGCCTTTGTCATTAAAAATATGCTAGGTCTCATCTGTGACCCTGTTGCTGGTTTGGTTGAAGTTCCCTGTGTCAAACGAAATGCCATGGGAGCTAGCTTTGCCTTTATCGCGGCTGATATGGCCTTGGCAGGTATCGAATCTAAGATCCCTGTCGATGAAGTTATCGATGCCATGTACCAAGTCGGATCAAGTCTTCCAACTGCCTTTCGTGAAACGGCCGAGGGTGGACTCGCCGCCACACCTACTGGTCGCCGCCTACAAAAAGAAATCTTCGGAGAATAAGCTTATCTATATCTATTAGGAGAAACTATGCCCTCTATCTCAGCAATCTTTTTTGATCTAGACGGAACCCTGGTTGACAGTTCCATCGGGATCCACAATGCCTTTACCCATACCTTTAAAGAGCTAGGAGTTCCGAGTCCTGATGCCAAAACCATTCGTGGTTTCATGGGCCCGCCACTTGAAAGTAGCTTTGCGACCTGCCTTCCCAAGGAACAAATCTCGGAGGCCGTCCAGATATACCGCTCTTACTACAAGGAAAAAGGCATCCACGAAGCCCAACTCTTCCCCCGAATAACGGAATTGCTTCAAGAGCTTTCGCAAAACTACCCTCTCTACATCACTACAACAAAGAATACTCCTACTGCTCATGATATGACTAAAAATCTGGGAATCCATCATTTCTTTGATGGCATTTACGGCTCTAGTCCTGAAACGCCACACAAGGCGGATGTCATCCGTTACGCCTTGCAAACGCATCAACTCCCTGCGGACCAAGTCCTCATCATCGGGGATACCAAGTTTGATATGATTGGAGCCCAAGAAACTGGTATTAAAAAGTTTGCTGTTACTTGGGGATTTGGAGAAGAGGCTGATTTGCTCAGCTATCAACCTGACTGGATTGCCCATACCATTGATGATATCATTAAGCAACTATAAATAATACAACAATTTGAAATTACAGAGTAAAAAGGCCAAGGTCCTGTACAAACAGAACCTTGGCCTTTTATTTATAATTAATTTGTTAGACACTCTTACTCAGCATGGGTTGTCTCATTTGCAAAGGAAATGATGGCTTCTTTGAGCTCATCTCCGCTGAGTGAACGGAACTCTTCAATCTTTTGATCGATGGCTTCTAGCGGCATGACGTTTACCTTACCAACGAAAATCTTGTCCATAACTTGGTTATCAACCAATTCGGTCGAAACCAAGAGTTCCTCATAGAGTTTTTCACCTGGGCGGATACCGACCTCAACGATTGGAATTTCACTTTCTGTGTGCCCGCTTAGAAGGACCATTTTCTTAGCCAAGTCATAGATCTTAACTGGTTTACCCATATCGAGGATAAAGACTTCTCCGTCCTTGGCATAAGCGCCAGCATGGATTACCAGACGACTGGCCTCTGGAATGGTCATAAAGTAACGTGTCATACGGAAGTCTGTCACCGTTACAGGACCGCCTTCAGCAATCTGACGTTCAAAGACAGGAATCACACTACCACGACTACCCAGAACATTCCCAAAACGGACTGCACAGTAGGTTGATTTACTACGTTGGTTAAAGCCAGTGACAATCAATTCTGCCACGCGCTTAGTCGCACCCATAACATTTGGTGGATTGACTGCCTTGTCAGTCGAAATCATGACCATCTTAGGTACTTTGGCCTCATCAACAGCCTTGGCAACATTGTAGGTACCGAGGATATTGTTCTTGAAGGCTTCTTTTGGATTGCGCTCCATCATCGGAACGTGTTTGTGGGCTGCAGCATGATAAACAATGGCTGGTTTGTACTGCTCAAACACCTGCAAGAGACGGTCATAGTCCTGAATATCTGCAATAACAGGAACATAATCAATCCCTTGGAATGTACGGATCAATTCATGATAAACGAGATAGATTGAGTTTTCACCATGTCCAAGTAAGACGATACGTTCGGGATTGAAGCGGCTAACCTGACGACAAATCTCCGAACCAATCGAACCACCGGCTCCTGTCACCAGGATGGTCTTGCCTGTAATCTCAGTACCCAGACGCGATTCGTCGAGACGAATTTCCTGACGGCCCAAAAGGTCTGTGATATCAATTTTCTGGAAACCACTGCCTGGTTGATGGAGTCCTTGAACGACTGTCTCAACCTTAGGCATCTTGTAACATTTGACGCCTAGCTTATTACACATCTGCAAGATGCGTTCGTACTCTGATGGGTCAAGCGAAGGGATCGCTACGATGACACGCTCGATTTGGTGACGTTTAGCTAATTCAGGTAGATTATCATAAGAGCCCAGAACTGGGATTCCACCTAGTTTTTGTCCCTTTTTCTTTTCATCATTATCCAATATCCCCACTAGCTCAAGGTCGCTAGTTGGATGTTGGTAGCTGTTCATAAAGAGGGCACCACCATCACCAGCACCGATCAAGAAGGTACGACGATGCTCCCCATCTCCACTACCTTTTTTACGTTTGGAATAAATCAACTGCCAAGTGATACGAGGAAGCAAGATGAGGAAGGTACTCAACAAAATGAAGAGCACGATGAAACGGATAGAAAACAATGGAAGGAAGGCATAGCAGATTCCATAAGAAAGAACACTGCTGAGCATCACTCCGAAAAAGATTTTCATGAAATCCGTAATCTTGCTATAACGACTAATACTAGCATTTAGCCCCCAAAACGCAATCATGATTTGATAGAGGAGGAAGGCTAAAAGAGTGTAGATCACGTAATCCACAGGCGCAGGATTTATAAGGCCATAAAACAAGATATAAGATACGATGATAGAAACCACCATACTCAGAATATCGATTATCCCCCAAAACACTTGTTTTTGCTGTTTATTTAAAATTTCAACCAGATCAATCACATAATCTGTTAGTTTTTTATTCATAGGAATTTACTCCCCCTTAAAAGAGTCAGATGATACTGTTGTTATGATAACCTGAATCATTCAGTCTATCGGGGCTTACTTTCTCTTTCTTAAAAGTTTGACGAAGATAAACTGACGTACAAAGCCTGGACAAAGTGCAACAATTGCCTGAATGGCTACACTTTTAGCATATTCCATGTAAGAAATTTGCCCTCGCTCAAGCATCCGTTGGCGAGCTTGACGATAGAGTTTAAGGTAACGCAAGCCACCTCGACGCTCAAACATCCCTGCACCGACACGAACCTTACACAAGATTTGATCTAGGTTCCCAGTCTTGGCACCTGCAGCAATCATATTGAGCCAAAGGAGGTCATCCTCCATGTAAAGGCCATCTTCGTAGTTGCCCGCCTTGAGGACCATGTCCTTTTTGAACATGACTGTCATATGGTTAAAGGCGCTTCTCATTCTCTGATAAGCCACAATGTCTGCATGCTGGGTTGGAACACGACGATAAGACACAATCTCATCTGGATTGTCAATGAACTCTGCGATATGCCCACCTAAGAGATCAAGATCTTCTTTCTCCATTAGCTGAAGCTGTTTCTCAAAACGATCCGGAACGGCTAAATCATCCGTATCCATGCGGGCAATAATGTCATACTGGCACTGTAAAACACCGTATCGAAGAGCCAAGCCTAAACCTTGGTTTTGTTCTAAGGGGCACCGTTTAACTGGAATGTCTGACTGAGCTTCCACTTCATCTAGCACCTGATAGAGTTCTGGTGTGAGAGGTCCATCCTCTACGAGAACAAGCTCACTCGGTTTTAAGGTCTGGTTTTGAACACTTTTGATGGCATCTCTTAAAAACGTTGGATTTTCCTTTACATAGACCGACATCAAGACGCTGATTTTTTGCTTTTCAGACACAGTTTTTCTCCAATATATAGATTTCCTTCCACTATTTTATCACAAAATTCCCTAGTTTCCTATTTTTATATCAAATCAAGGAAAATTCTAGTAAAGAAAGCTGTCTCCTTTCTGTATATTTTCAGTTAAATCTTTCCAGCTTTCCTCCCATTCTCTACTTGACATTATATAGAAAAAACCTTAAAATAAGCTGTTATTAAAATCATCTTATCGAGGTTTTCATGAAAAAACAATCACTCTTTTTTGTTCTTGGAATTGTCTTAATCGGGACTGTTTTACGCTCTCCTTTTACTGCTCTTCCAACCATTTTAGGAGATATCGCTCAGGGACTAGGAGTGGAGGTTAGCTCTCTTGGGATTTTAACCAGTCTCCCTCTCTTGATGTTTGCTCTTTTTTCGGCTTTTGCGAGTCGCTTGGCACAAAAAATCGGACTAGAACATCTCTTTACTTACTGTCTCTTTCTCTTAACTATTGGCTCTGTCATTCGTATCTTCAACCTTCCCCTTCTCTATCTAGGGACCTTGATTGTCGGAGCGAGCATTGCTATTTTTAATGTTCTTCTACCTAGTATGATTCAGGCAAATCAGCCTCAAAAGATTAGTTTCCTAACAACTCTCTATGTCACTGCCATGGGTGTTTCAACGGCCATCGCTTCTTATCTTTCTGTCCCTATCACCCAAGCTAGTTCTTGGAAGGGACTCATCCTCGTTCTCAGCTTTCTCTGTCTGGTCACTCTGCTAGTCTGGTTGCCCAATCATCGCCACAACCACCACCTAGAAAGCCAAAAAGAAAAGCAAGTCAAAGAGAATATTCTAAAAAGTAAAGATGTCTGGGCTATCATTATCTTTGGCGGACTTCAGTCCTTGCTCTTTTATACAAGCATGACATGGTTGCCAACTATGGCTGTTAGTGCTGGTATTTCTAATAGTGATGCGGCTCTCCTCGCTTCTATTTTCTCACTGATCAGCATTCCTTTTTCAATGACTGTTCCAAGTCTAACGACTCGTCTGTCAGATGGTCATCGTCGAATCATGCTGGCAACTATCTCTATCGCTGGTATGATGGGAATTGCCATGCTCTTGTATCCAGCCAATAATTTCCTCTACTGGTTAGTCGTCCATCTCTTGATTGGAACGGCCTGCAGTGCCCTCTTCCCCTACCTCATGGTTTGCTTTTCTCTTAAAACCAGTTCTCCTGAAAAGACAGCTCAGCTATCAGGACTAGCGCAAACAGGGGGCTACATCTTAGCTGCTTTTGGACCTGCCTTGTTTGGTTACAGTTTTGAACTTTTCCAATCTTGGATTCCGGCTGTCCTTGCTCTACTTGTCGTTGACATCATCATGACTGTCTCACTCTTTATGGTAGATCGGGCTGAAAAAATCCTCTAAACTTCTAGTTTTTACTAGGAGTTTTTTATATGTAAAATTTTTACACATATTTCTTGACAGGGCTTTCAACTTGAGATACAATATATTTGAAAAGAGTATATATAAAATTTTTATATAATATAAAGGAGGTTTCCCATGTACTTCCCAACATCCTCTGCCTTGATCGAATTTCTCATCTTGGCTGTACTGGAGCAGGGGGATTCTTATGGTTATGAGATTAGCCAAACCATTAAACTCATCGCCAATATCAAAGAATCTACGCTCTATCCCATTCTCAAAAAATTGGAAGCCAGTGGCTTTCTCACCACCTACTCTAGAGAGTTTCAGGGGCGTATGCGCAAATACTACTCCTTGACCAATCGGGGCGTAGAGCAGCTCGTTACTCTAAAGGAAGAGTGGACGCTCTATACCGACACCGTCAACGGCATCATAGAAGGGAGTATCCGCCATGACAAGAACTGACTATCTGACTCAGTTAGAAACCTATCTCAATAAACTGCCTGAAGCTGACCGCATCGAAGCTATGGACTACTTTAAGGAACTATTTGACGATGCGGGTTCAGAGGGCGAAGAGGAACTCATTGCCAGTCTGGGAACACCAAAAGAAGCTGCCCATGATGTCCTCTCTGATCTTCTCGATAAAAAAGTCAATGAAGCCCCTGCTCAAAAGAATGACCGCCAACTGCTACACATTGCCCTCCTGGCCCTGCTAGTAGCTCCTATCGGAATTCCGGTCGGAATCGGCATCCTCATGGCCATCATCGGTATTATTATCGCAGCCGTCTCCGTCATTTTAGCATTCTTTACCGTCTCTGTAACGGGTATAATGCTAGGTGGACTTTTTATCGTAGAGAGCTTTAGCGTCCTAGTCGAAGCCAAATCTGCCTTTATCTTGATTTTTGGGGCTGGTTTGCTTTCCATTGGTGCTTCTTCTCTTGTTCTACTAGGCATCTCCTATGTAGCTCGTTTCTTTGGCCTCCTAATCGTCCGCTTGGTGCAATGGATTCTTAAAAAAGGAAAGAGAGGTGATAGACATGCGTAAATTGACAAAAGGATTTCTCATTTTTGGTGTGGTTTCTACAATCCTCGGTTTTATCATGATCATTGTAGGCGCGCAGTCCAATGGTATTCAAAGTTTACTTGCCATGTCAAAAGACCCCGTCTATGACAATCGTATCGAAGAAGTGACCTTTGGAAATGAAGTGGAAAAACTTGATTTAGCTCTTGAGGAACATAGCCTAACCATCACAGAGTCTGTAGATGACAAGATCCACATCACCTATCATCCTTCCGTGTCTGGTCGTCACGATTTGACTACTGGCATGAGTGACAAAACACTGAGCGTCACTGACAAACAAGCCTCCCAACATCGTTTTCTCGGTTCAGGAATCGAAGGCCTACTTCGTATTGCCAGCAGTTATTCTAACCGTTTTGACGAAGTCATTCTCTCCCTCCCTAAAGGAAGAAGGCTGCAAGCTATCACCGTCTCAGCCAATCGTGGACAAACCAATATTCGTCAAGCCAATCTTGAAAATGCGACAATCAAAACAAAAGGCTATCTCTTAAGAATAACAGAAAGCTCTATCAAGAATAGTACACTAACGACACCTCATATCATCAATATCTTTGATACCGAATTTACAGATAGCCAGGTCAAGACGGAAAGGGAACACATCTATGCTGAGAATATCAAGGTCCACGGCAAGGTTGAGCTAGAGGCCCATTCCACTCTAAACCTCATTCTCTCCCAGAAAGATACTGACCGTATCAATCTAGATCTTTCTTCTCAGCATGGTGGTATCTATCATAAACCCAAAGAAGAACATCGTGGACAAAAAGAGAATCAACTTGCCAACCCTTATAAAACTGAAAAAGCAGATATCAAAGATCTACTCATTGCAAAAGCCAATCAGGATATCTACCTACCCAAGGAAGAAGAATACTCTGCTCCACCTAGCAACCATTGACAAAAACGCTTTCATCTGCTAGTCTAAAGATAGAAAACGACCATAAAAAAGGAGGTTCCACCATGACACAAGAATGGTTTGAAAGTGCCGATCTTGAGAAGAAATCACCTCAGACGAAATCAGAAGTCCAACCCGACGAGCCAGAGACTTCAGAAACTGTGGAAACTGAACCACAAGTAAGCGAAGAAACTTCTGTCTCACCTAAAGAGATGGAAACCCACGAGGAGAAAGCTCCCGAAATGACTGAGGAAACCCAAACCGAGGAAGAGGGAGAAGGGAAAGCTGAAGAGAAACACAAGCAAGAAAACTCTGTAAAAGAGAAAAGTATTCTCAGCAAGGCTTTAGAAAGCCCCTATATCCCAGATATTGACCCTCGTAAAACAGCCAGATTCAAAGAAGAAATCGCACTATTTTGGTCTTGGCTACTGGATGCTATCCAAGAACCAACTACCAGCAAGACCACGGACCAAAAGCATCGTTACAGTGTCTTTGCCCTGCTCACTTTGCTGTCTTCGATTAACCTTTTCTTTAGTATCTATCATATCAAGCACCTCTACTATGGCTATATGATTTCTATTGCTAATAGTTCTCCTAACCAGCTCCCACCTTTGGATCTCTTTGCTGGCCTTTCTATCTTGGTCGCTAGCGCTCTATTTTACTTTTCCATCATTTTGGGAGGCTTTACTGTCCGACGTGTGCTGGATCAGGAGAGTGACTTCACATTCCAAGAAGCTTGCGATCGTTACAGCCGACTCTTTGCTATCCCGCTTGTCTTAACATCTCTAGCAAGTTTCTTTGCACTCTTTGGTGGCTTACGATTTGCTGGTATCCTCACTCTTCTAAGCATGGCCATCTTTGCCCTTGGAAATCTCTTTGTGATTAGCAAGCCAAGTAAGACCAGTAGCCTCGACCCATTTTATCGATTCTTGCTAGCTGTCTTACTTGATGGCGCTATTCTCTTGCCCTTCTTCATTGCAGAGCTCGCGCTGACAGTAGACTACCTTCGCATCCTGACCTTCTTTTAACCAAAATCCCTGCCATTGACCAATGACAGGGATTTTTTATACTAACTATTTTTTAAACAAGGCCTACTCGATGCTTGCCAATTCTTCAAAGTCTTTTCCCAAAATGGCTTGTACTTCTAGTTGATTGGCATCTAATTGCTGGTAAAATGCTTTTGGTAGTGACTCTAGGAATCTTGCATAGTCCAAGCGAGCGATGGATTCGTAGTCTTCGGCTTTTGAACCATCACCAGAAATCGCCACTAGGTCAATCTCCCAAACAAGTTCCTTGCCTGCTAGCTGCTCAGTATAGTGCGCCGGTACAAAGGGTTCCTTTGGCAAAATCGTCTTGACTCCCTGGGCTAGGTGATAGATACCGTACACCTTGCCTTGAGCATCTGGGTAAAATTTCACACTGGCAAGGTAGGCATCAGAGCCTTGAACCTTCTTGACTAGCTCTTCAAAACGTGCCAATCCATCCTCAGCCAAAAAGCTCTCGAGGTATTCCTTGTTGAGATAGATAGGGGACAAGAGCCCTTGGCAGTATACTAGACGAGCCACTTTGTCAGCTAGATAATTCTGAACTGTTTGTCGGAAATAAGCTTCAAAGTCAAAGTCTTCTAGCCCTTCTACCACTTGCCCCAACTTGCTCGATAGGGCTTGGAGGAGAGCTTCTACAATCTCCCAGTCCGCTCTGGTAAGGAAGTCTGGAATCACCACTTGATAGCCTTTTCGACTATCCGCATAGTTCACCTTGAAGAGAAATTGTGACTGACCTACAATCCCACACTCGATATACTCGAGACGATTAAGCGGCTGACGGAGATAGACTGAATCATAACTGTGTGACTCCAAGCCCTCCACCAAGGCCAAGATAGACTTGGCAGTCAAGATCTCCTGTTGTCCGAGGATGCTTTCTTTATTTGGGATAAAAAATGTTTTCGCCATAACTGGCCTCCTTTGAAATCGTTTACATATAGTATAACCTATTTTCCTGAAAGATACAGAAACAAATTTTAGATTTTTAGATAAAAAGCATAGAAAAACAGCCCCTAAGGGCTGTTTGCTTTATACTGTAGCGACTTGATCCAAGCTTTCACCGATAGCAGCTAAGCGCTCGATTACTTCTGCTTGTGTCAATTCATTTTCTGAAACATAGCGGTTGCGAGGGTGAACACGACACTCGTATGAGCATCCACGGAGATACTTGTCTTCATTTTCTTCTGATGTTAGGATACGACGGTTACAGAAGGGATTTCCACAGTTGACATAGCGTTCACATGGTGTTCCATCAAACCAGTCTTTCCCTACGATGGTTGGGTTAACATGGTTAACATCAACGGCAATACGCTCGTCAAAGACGTACATTTTCCCATCCCAAAGCTCACCTTGGACTTCTGGGTCTTTACCATAAGTTGCGATTCCTCCGTGCAATTGACCAACATCTTTGTAGCCTTCACGAACCATCCAGCCTGAGAATTTCTCACAGCGAACGCCACCTGTACAGTAAACCACAACACGCTTGTCCATGAATTTTTCCTTGTTGTCACGGACCCATTGTGGCAACTCACGGAAGTTGCGGATGTCTGGGCGGATAGCCCCACGGAAGTGTCCTAGGTCGTACTCGTAATCGTTACGTGTGTCAAGGACAACGGTATCTTCGTCAAGAAGGGCTTCTTTGAACTCTTTTGGAGACAAGTAAGCACCTGTTGTTTCAAGTGGGTTGATGTCGTTGTCAAAGTCGTTGTCTTCCAAACCAAGGTGGACAATTTCTTTCTTGTAGCGAACAAACATCTTCTTGAAGGCTTGTTCACTTTCTTCGTCAATCTTGAACCAGAGGTCTTCCATGCCTGGGAGGCTGTGAACATAGTCCATGTATTTTTGAGTTGTTTCGTAGTCACCTGAAACAGTCCCGTTAATTCCCTCGTCAGCGACTAGGATACGGCCTTTAAGGCCGATTGATTTACAGAAAGCCAGGTGATCTGCCGCAAATTGCTCTGCGTTTTCAATTGGAGTATAAAGGTAGTAAAGTAAGACACGAATATCTTTTGCCATAAGATTTGTTCTCTTTTCTATTCTTAAATTTTCAGAATTTTTCATTCAACTATACTAGTATACCCACTTGGGAAAACGAATGCAATTTATTTGACCGGAAATTATATAAAGAGTCCTACCCCTGCACTTCATCAGTAACCATACCGAATCGCAGATAATTCTCTCAACTTTTTATTTGCATCCTAAAAATCACTACCTCCCCTAGAGAACTAAGGAAGGCAGTGATCACATTTTTAGGAATTAGGAATGAATACACGAAATCAATCAATCTTATGATTTTTTGTTTTTCAAGAATTCGTCATATTGTTTTTGCATTTCGTTCAATACTTTTTCGTAGGCACCTTCAGATTTCAATTTTTCCATCAATTCTGGAATAGCTTTATCTGGGTCTACAGTACCAGTGTTGATAGCTGTATCGAATTGTTGCATTGTGTTAGAAATTGCTGAGATTTCAGATTTCACATTGTCAGTGTTAAAGATGAATCCAAGTGCTGGAGATTCTTTAGCTTCTGCCAATTGTTTCTTAGAATCTTCGATTTGTTGATCTGTAACGTTTTCGTTGATGTAAAGAATCCAGTTGTTACCAGTGTTCCATCCACCCATGTGAGTATTTCCTTTGTAGCCATCAAGGACGCGTACACGGTTTTCTTTACCTTCAATTTTTTCCCAGTTCTTGCCTTCTGGACCGTAAACAAGACCGTTCAAGAGTTCTGGGTTCGTGTTCAAGAGGTTCAACACTTCCATTGATTTTTCTTTGTTCTTAGAGTTGTTTGAGATAACAAAGTTGGCAACTTGTGTTGTTTGGTTTTTCTTGATAAAGTTAGTGATTGGTTTGATTTGGATGTCTTTGTTAGCAACGCGTGAGAGCAAGCTGTTACCGTAGTCAGCTGGTCCTACTGTTTCTTCACGAACGAACCAAGTATCTTGTTGAAGGTCAAATGAAGTGTCGCTTGTTGCTACGTCTTTTGGAATGTATCCAGCTTCATAGAATTTGTGAAGAGTCTTCAAGTGTTCTTTGAAACGAGGCACTTCGTAACGGTTTACGATCTTAGTAGTGTCTCCTTCAAGGTCAATAACAAATGGAAGTCCGTTTGGTACTGGGTAGTCAAAGTTATCAGATGGGATAAAGTTCTTCGTAACCGCAAATGGTACTACGTCTGGAGCTTTTTCTTTGATTTGTTTCAAGACTGGCTCAAGTGTTTCGTATGAAGTTACACCTGAAATATCGATACCGTATTTAGCAAGAAGAGTTCCGTTGAAGGCAAAGTTTTGAGATGATGCAACGTTAGCTGCAACTGGTACTGCATAGATCTTACCGTTTACAGTGTTCCCTTTGATGTAAGCTGGGTCAAGTGCTTTGTAAAGCTCTGCTCCTTCTTTTTTATACAATTCTGTCAAGTCAGCATAAGCACCTTTTTGAGCATTTACGACATAGTTAGATGCAAATGCGATATCATAGTTTTCACCAGATGATGTGATAACTGACATTTTCTTATCATAGTCACCCCATCCGAGGTATTGGATATCCAATTTAGCACCGACTTTTTCTTCGATGATTTTGTTTGCATTTTCTAGCAATTCATCCAAGTTGTCTGGTTTGTCACCGATTTGGTACATTTTGATTACAGGTTTTTCACCTGAAGCAGTATCAGCAGCTTTTTTGTTATTACCTGTAAGGTTTCCACAAGCAGCAAGACCAGCAGCCAAAGCGACTACGCTAGCAGATGCAAAAGCATATTTTTTCCAGTTTTTCATGATAAAAACTCCTTTTTTTATTTTTAAACTTATAAACGATTTAATAATTTGTAACTTCAGTCACTAAGATGAAGTTGGGAAGGGAGAAACGGTGTTTCTCAGCAAGTGCTATTCTTTCACACCACCGATGGTCAAACCTTTAACAAAGTAGCGTTGGAAGAATGGATACAGAATCGCGATTGGAAGGGTTGCAACAACAACCATGGCCATACGACCTGTTTCTTTCGGTAGAGCAACTCCCAGTTGGCCAGATAGACCGACTGCTTTTGCAATGTAGTCCATATTTTGTTGGATTTGCATAAGCAAATATTGCAATGGATACAAGTTGTCACTCTTGATATAAAGAAGGGCGTTGAACCAGTCGTTCCAGAAACCAAGAGCTGTCAAAAGCGTGATGGTTGCGATACCTGGAAGTGACAATGGCAAACAGATCTGGAAGAAGATCCGAGCTTCACTGGCACCATCAATACGAGCAGATTCGAGAATGGCTTCTGGAATGGTCTTCTTGAAGAAGGAACGCATCAAGATGATGTTGAATGGTGAGAGGAGCATTGGAACAATCAAGGCCCAAACGGTATCACCCAGTTGAAGCAGGCGAGTTACCACAATATAGCCCGGTACCAAACCAGCATTGAACAACATACTAAGAAGAGCGAAGATCGTGAAGAATCTGCGGTACTTAAAGGTTGTCCGTGAGATGGCGTAGGCATAAGTGGTTGTAATGAAGACGTTGGTCACTGTTCCGACTACAGTTACAAAAACTGAGATAAAGAGCGCTTGGAGGATCTTATCTTTAAACTGAGCCAAGAACTGGAATCCGTCTACACCAAACTTCGAAGGGAAAAAGCTATATCCATACTGGAGGATGCTCTTTTCGTCTGTCACCGAAATGATGATAACGAAGATAAAGGGCAAGATACAAGAAAGAGCAATCAAACCAGAGATGATACTAAAGAAGATATCTGCTTTCTTACTGAAGGAGTGAATGCCGACATTATCGATTTTTTCTTTTTTAATTTTCTTTTCTGCCATATTCTCCTCCTTTCTAGAACAAAGCTGAGTTTGGATCGACTCGTCTTGCAAGCAAGTTTGATAGGATAACCAGAATCAAACCGACAACGGATTGGTAAAGACCGGCTGCTGAAGCCATACCGATATCTGCTGTCTGAGTCAAACCATTAAAGACATATACGTCCAAAACGTTGGTTACATTGTAAAGCTGACCAGCATTGTGTGGAATTTGATAGAAGAGACCAAAGTCTGCACGGAAGATATTTCCGACTGCAAGGATGGTCAATACAGTTACAAGTGGAGTCAACTGAGGAATGGTTACGTTGCGAATGCGTTGCCACTTGCTCGCCCCGTCCACTGTTGCTGCTTCGTAGTAGGTTGGATCAATTCCCATGATCGTCGCATAGTACATGACACTGCTATATCCAAAGCCTTTCCAAATACCTAGGAAAAGGAGAAGGTATGGCCAAATGCCTAAGTCAGCGTAAAAGTTGACTTCCTTCATGCCAATGGATGTTAGGAAATGGTTGAAGACCCCTTTGTCAATGTTTAGGAAGGCATCTGTAAAGAAACTGATGATAACCCATGACAGGAAGTAAGGGAACAACATAGACGTTTGGAAAATCTTAACCATTCTCTTAGAGCGGAGCTCGCTGAGGATGATGGCAATCCCTACTGATACAATCAAACCGATAAAGATAAACCCGAGATTGTAGAGAACGGTATTTCGAGTGATGATAAAGGCATCTTTTGAACTAAACAAGAATCTGAAATTATCTAACCCGACCCATTTACTATTCACAATACTATCTATGAAACCATTACTGGTCATATGGTAGTCTTTAAAGGCAACCACATTCCCAAATACTGGAATGTAAAAGAATAGAATCAACCAGAGTGCCCCTGGTAAAACCATCAAGAGAAAGATCCAGTTATCTCTCAAGGTCTTTGAAAACTTTTTCATAATTTCCTCCCTTTTTATTCCTAAAAACTGATTTCATCGAATTTTTAGGTTTGATAACGATTACATTATTAGTATACTCCTATTTGAAGGCTAGGTTAAACTACTAATTATAGAAAAAACTCCACAAATTATTTTTTGTGGAGAAGTTTTTTATAAGAAATAGGTTTCACGAGAAACACTCTGAACAAAGGACACTGTTCTTGTTTTTATACTCAATGAAAATCAAAGAGCAAACTAGGAAGCTAGCCGCAAGCTGCTCAAAGCACTGCTTTGAGGTTGCAGATAAAACTGACGAAGTCAGTAACATCTATACGGCAAGGCGAAGCTGACGTGGTTTTAAGAGATTTTCGAAGAGTATTAAGTCGTATAAATCGTTGAAGCTGTCGCAATAGTATGCCATTGGTTGGCTGTTGTGGCTGCGAAGTCCTTGTCTGCGTAGAAGTCAGTAAATGGTAGGATTTCAACTTCTAGCTCGTCGATGCGGTCAATCTGATCAGACAGATAGGCTTCGATACGGCTTTCTGCTCGCTTGATGCGTTGCAAGAGTCCGCCCATACGGATATCAACCGTATCCAAACCAAAGACCTTGTTTTCTTTCAACCATTGGTGGCTAAAGAGGGCATGGAAGTTTTCAATCTCGCTTCTAAGTTTTGGTAATTCTTGGCTTGCGATTTCTCTCAGACTTTCTTTATCGTTTACTTGGTAGGCCTGACGAATGCGTCGTCCCACATCCACTTTACTGCTTAAAATCTGGTTCAACTGGGCCTGAGTTTCAAAGAGATAAGCATAATTTCCTGCTTTTTCTTTGATTTCAGCAAGCGTCGCAGCTGCCTGAGCAAAGTGCGGTTTGTCCTGTTCAGGTGTCATATGTTTGTCAAGAATCGGACAGAGAATATCCTGATAAAAGACATAGCGGTTGGGATTGATGCCACTGAGATTGCCTAGTAGGTCTGGCAAGAGATTAGCTAGGTCAATCTGTATAAAGTCCTCAACCGATAGACCTGTATTGGTCTTGAAGTGTGCAGACAAACGGTCTAGGTCATTGCGGTAGCTGAGTTCTGCCCAGATTTGCAGACTTGGTAGAATAGAAAACTGGGCAGTTTCCCCACCATTGTCCCCCCAACCCGTTACAATGACTTCTTTGATGTCGTTAGCACGACAGGCTTTGTTGGCTTCAAGAGCAATAAGACGGCTGAAATGGTTGTTGGGTGTGAAACCGATCCACTTCCAAGCACCACCTGCAAAGGCAATATCTTGGCTAATCTTGTGGTGATTGCGGAAATTGCGGTTGTATTTTTCCTCGCTGTCCTGATAATAATCCCAGTAAACCAAGGTTACACGATCTTTAAGTCGGTCGAGGTAGACACGAGTTTCCTCAGGAATCTCCACATCACGGTCGTACTGGCCATCTGCTGACATGAGTTTAAAGAACATATCGCTCCACATCTGGCAGTGGAAACCATACTTGTCTGCAATATCCAGTACGCGCTCCAAGTGTTGGCACATAAGGAGACTACGGTCCACAACACCGTTCAAAATGAGGTAGCGCCCCAAACCAACCAAATGGGCTTCGTCCATCCCGATATTGACCTTGCGAGTCTGCAGTTTAGATAGAGTGGCAAACATGCCATCAATCAGGTCATAAACCTTTTCTTCGCCGATAAGGAGAATGTCCTCCACATCACGGAGTTCTTGCACTTCCTTAACACCCCATTTGACAAAGGCTGACAAGTGGGCCAAGGTCTGGATGCAAGGCACAAAGGTCATGTCAAACTGCTGAGCGTAGGCTTCGATTTCCTGCAACTCCTCAGCCGAGTAGGCACCACGGAAATAGCCAAAGTAAGGCTGTCCCTCAATCTGGTAGGTGTCTTCCATGTAAAGCTCAAATGTTGAGTAGCCCATGAGAGCCAAGACCTCAATCATCTGTTTGGCAGAAGCGACATTGAGCACTGCATTTCGTGAACAGTCTGCCATGTAGGCCAACTCTTCGTAAGCAGCTTCTTCTTCAATCTCTACCTTATCCCCTTCTACTAGAGCTGTTGCCAATAAGGACAAGGCGCGGTATAGTTGGTGAGGTTTGCGATAGGTTAGTTGATAGTGTCCACTTTCACCCTTGATAGAGATAGAGGCCTGATCAGACTGAGCGACTGCAATTTCCACATCTGGTAAAGAGATATGCTTTGTCAGCAAGTCGATTGCCTGAGTTTGTTTGGGACTAAGTCCTGTAAATCTTACCACTGATTTTCCTCCTGTAGCCAGTTGACAAGGGCACCGTAGAGATTGGCGTCTGCGTGATAGGTGCAGGTCTGGATAACTGGTGCGACCGTGTATTCTTCGTAGGTTTCGACAAATTCATCGACAGCTTTTTTGACACCTTGGATAAAGTCTGGATTCTGACTGATGGAGCCTCCCAGACTAATGACATCTGGGTCGATGAGATACTGAATATTGAGCAAGCCTTGCGCCAGATTACGGTTCATGCGCAAAATAGCTTCTTGACAAAGAGCATTGCCAGCTGCGGCCTCTTGGTAAATCTTGCGTCCGTCCCAGTCAGTCTGACCAGATTTTTCAATTACGTAGCGAACCATGTTTCCTGTAGAGGCTAGTAGCGACCAGTTGTTGAGTTTTTCAGCTGGTTCAATGGTTGTCATGTAGCCAAATTCTCCACCCAAGCCGTGGCGTCCACGGTGAAGTTTGCCATTGATAATCATAGCTCCGCCAATTCCTGTCCCAATCACGACACAGGCTGCATTTTCAATCTCTGGGTGAGCCAGCAGTTCACTAAGTCCAACACAGTTGGCATCATTTTCTAGATGGACAGGTAGCTGATGATGAGCAAGAGCCTCATACCAAGAAAAGCCATGGATGTAAGGTACGGCACTAATTCCCTCAATCACACCAGTTTCTTGATTGACCGCGCCTGGAACGCTCATGGCAATCCCACTATAATCTTTCTCCGACAGACATTGGTCTAGCCATACCAGTAAATCTTCTAGGGTTTCTGGTGTCAGTGTACTTGTCTTATCTAGTATTTTTCCATCAGGAGTCAGACTGGCAAACTTAATCCCAGTCCCTCCGATATCAATAGTTGCAATGATCATTGTTCTTTACCGTAAAAA
Organism: Streptococcus sp. HMSC072D05; assembly: GCF_001815805.1. Taxonomy (GTDB): domain Bacteria; phylum Bacillota; class Bacilli; order Lactobacillales; family Streptococcaceae; genus Streptococcus. The sequence goes on along the minus strand of NZ_KV821982.1, from coordinate 34,725 downwards.
GGGGCGAATCAGCAGTTAGCCCTTACTTTTTCGCCCCTCCTTTCTATCTCATAGTATTAGTTATCAAACACTTTAAAACTGTTAAATGTCTTCTTTTTTGATCAATTCTGTACGAATTTCTTGTGGAGCCAATAGTCCTGAATGAACTGGATATGGTCGCTCAAGTAAGTCCAAAATGGTTTGTTGGTGTTCTGATATGCGAACATTTTCTTGGCTCATATTGTAGTAACGAAGTACATATCCTTCTTCATTTTCAGCTACCTTAAAGGCTGTCGGGCAGACTTGTGGCAAGCTGAGTGCCGCATGACTCAAGAGGCTACCAGTCGCAGCAACACTTCCTTCTTGTTTAGCAACCTGAAGACTAGTGAATGGTGTTTGGAAGGCTTTGGCACGACGGAAAGCTGAGAAACGTTCCCCTGCTTGGTGGCATTCAAGTGTAAACTCAACTTCAAACTCACGCAAGCACTGAGCTTCTGGTGTTGGGAAGTAACCCCAGTCACCTAACTCACCTGATGCACGCAAAATGGTCACTGCAATGGTGTCGTCTCCAAGGATTTCATACTCGTGCAATCCTTTATTAGCCACTGTCACCCCTTTTTCATCATCATACAGACTGACAAAGGCTTGTTGGTGTTGAGGATTTTCAGGATTTTCCCAAGAAGCAGCTGGTTTATTTGGTCGTGTCACCACCTCATAGATGCTTTCAGAGTCATTGCTTGGACGTGTGTTATGAGTCTTGACCAAGAGACGGATACGGTGGTCCTTGGCTGTGTTAGTAAAGCGAGTCTTGAAACGAATTTGTGGATTGTCAACAAAGACGGTCATCTCTGTTTCAAGAAGAACGCTTGTCAATTCTTCTGAGCGCCCAGCTTCACGCGTCATAAACTCGATGATTCCTCTTTGTTCCGCATCCAGTTTTTCGTCTGCACTTACTGGAATTGTCAATTCATGCTTGAGCAAGATCTTGGCAAAACGAGCTGTATTTTCCAAGACCTCATAGCCTTTGAGTTCTGCGTAGATAGGCTCTGTTCCTTTTGGTTGGAAGTAGATGTACTCATTTCCAATGTCACCACGGTCTTCAAAGCGAATAACATCTTCATAAGCTTCATGAGTTGTCTTGTCGTAGACCGTGATGTTTTCATCCACACTGACCGTTACAAATGGCGTATCAATCACTCCATTTTGGTAAATACCGTCACGGTGTTCTTGTTCTCCTTCAAGCAATTGGAAGGTTGTCCAAGAGAGAGGTGCTAGATGAACAGGGACTGTCACGCGCACTTGTCGAGCAATACGAGCCTGACGGAACTTGTCTTTTGGTAAATCATACTCAAAATTAGCTCCCAAATCTTCGATTTTCGCTTCTACAGCATGTCCTTCCAAGTCTTCAACACGGTAGCTTGGCAAGGTCAAGGCTGCCATCTTCTTATAGCCTTCTGTTGGGTGCAATTCTTTGAAATCACAAGTCGCCACATCAATCACTGTGCTGACCGTATCAACCTTATCATGCAAGCCTGTATTGATAACCGTAAAGAGATGGTCGCTTTGGGCTTCATGGGTTGCGATTTTACCCTTCCACTCGTTGAGAAGGTTAGTTTTCACAAAGTTTCCGACTTGGTTGACCTTGGCAAAACGTGTCTCCATCTCACGGTGAACCTCGTCCACGCTACAGCCACAGATACTGTCATGTGGCGCATTTTGTAGAAGAACTTTCCAAGCATAGGTCAACTGGTCCTTATGGTTGTGCCCACCAGTGATGACAGTTAATGGCTCCACCACTTGTTCTAGCAGGTTACTATTTTCTTGGAAGGCTTGTTTAAGGTAAATCCGTGAAGAAGAAGTGTTGGCAAGCGTGTACCAACCATCTGTTTCTTGACTCGTCAACTCACCTGTAACCGTAGATAACTGCTCCGGTAGGGCACTTTCTACTGCATGGACATAGTCATCAAAGGAACTATGCACAAAGGTTACATCTGGGAAGAGTTCATTTGCCACACGAATGGCTTCGCTCAGATTTCGCTGTACAGGCTGGTGGTCACAGCCGTTCATCATCAACCATTGGTTGGTCGAAGCATAGTCACGTACGTCTGACAATTTTTGTCTCCAGAAAGTCAGGGCCTCATCCTTATCAACTGGGATTTCATTCCCATTACTATACCAGTTGGCAAAGAGGATACCGAGGACACGACTTCCGTCCGCACCCTGCCAGTACATTTCTGAAAATTGGGAAGTAAACTGCTCATCTTCGAGGACTTGGTTGTCAAATCCAATCGGCTTCACACCACGCCCAAAAGCTGCCACGTGAATACCTGATTTTTGAAGGATTTGGGGAGCTTGCCCCATATTTCCAAAGGTATCTGGGAAGTAACCAATCTGGGTTGATTTGCCCCATTTTGCACATTCTGCTTGACCAATCAAGGTATTGCGAACATTGGCTTCACTTGAAATCAAGTAATCATCCTGCAAGATGTAAAAGGGACCAATTTTGAGTTTGCCTTCGTCGATGTAACGTTGGACTTTGTCGCGATTTTCAGGGCGAATTTCCAAATAGTCATCAAGGACAATGGTTTGGCCATCCAAGTGGAAACTCTTGAACTCAGGGTCATTTTCAAAAAGGTCAAAAAGATTATCAAATAATTCCACCAACTGCATACGGTGGCTTTCAAAAGGTAAGTACCACTCACGGTCCCAGTGACTATGTGAGATAATATGTACAACAACATTTTCCATGAAGTAAAACCTCATTCTAAATTTAAATTTTTATTTCTATCTAACTAAAGAACTGACTAGCGAATATCCAGGTAATCCAAGACTAATTCACAGAACATCATGTTGGCCCAAGAGAACCATTCACGAGAGTAGAGCGTTGGGTCATCCACGTGGAAGCTTTCGTGCATAACACCTGTTCCACCATCGCAGGCAACCAGCTGATCGAGCAAGAATTTCTTCTCCGCCTTATCTCTTGTTGTCAAACCTTGGATAGAAAGGGCGATTGGCCAGATATAGCGATAGAAGGTATGAGAACTTCCGAGACCGCTAGCGTATTCTCCTTGGTAGAAGTATGGATTTTCAGGGCTCAGAATGGTCCGACGAGTTGCTTGGTAAACCTCATCGTCAATGTCGCAGTAGCCCAGATAAGGCGCAGCCAACAAACTTGGTACGTTTGGGTCATCCATGATGCTAGCATTCCCTAAACCATCCACTTCAAAGGCGTAAATCTTTTCACCCTTGCTGTTAGTGGTGTAAGCGTAGTTTTCGATTCCTTCTTGGATTTCAGCTTGCAGGCGTTTAGCGTCTGCCACGATGTTTTGGCTATCAGCTAGATCCAGTTCTGCAAAGATTTCTTGCACATACCCCAAGACAACTACGGCAAACATATTGGACGGAATCAAATAGCTATACTGACAGCAGTCATCACTCGGACGAAAAGCTGACCAGGTCATACCTGTCACTGCAAAGTCAGGTCCAAATCCATCATTTACCAAGGTGTCTTCCTTGCGGTCTGTATCACGGACAAAACGATAAGGTGAATTGTTGTGGTCTTGTTCCACTGTCCAAAGATGGAGAATTTCCTTGGTTGCTGCGACAAAAGTCTCATCAAACTGACTGGTCTCACCAGTCTCTTTCCAAAGTAGATAAGCCAGTTGCAAAGGATAGCAAAGCGAGTCCACCTCGTACTTGCGTTCCCAGATCCAACCATTAAGGTCCGTGTGGTCAGTCTCGTGGTGGCCCTTCCAGTTCTCCTCAATATTGAAGGAATTGGCATACGGATCCTTGAGCACCAAGGTCATCTGACGCTTGACCAAACCTGAAATGGTCTGGCGCAAGAGAGGATCTCTTTTAGCCACATGAAGGTAGGGTCTGAGTTGGGCTGTCGAATCCCGAAGCCACATGGCAGGAATATCCCCAGTCAATACAAAGGTTGAGCCATCTTCTAGGATCTCGACCGTATTGTCCAAGGTGTCTGTATAGCAACGCTCAAAGACATCCACCCACTCCGGATGGTCCTTAGCCCGCTCTGCTACTTCATCCAGCCATTCTCTAACAATTTCTTTCGAATAAGTCATCGTGCAGTTTCCTCTTTCAAACAAGTTTCATGTTCAGTATATAGTTTTTGAGACAGAAAATACATACACAAATGATAGTCATTTTTCTACAAAATTGCTTACTTTCGAACCCCATATCTAAAGGTCTCATTTTTCTGATATAATGTAGAAAAACAGCTAAAGGAAAGACTATGAAACCACTACTTGAAACCATCGATACCCGCTTTGGGACTGCTAGCAAGCATGCCTTTTCTCGAGGAAATACCCTGCCCTACACAGGCGTCCCTTTCGGGATGAATTATTTTGTGCCCCAGACCAGTGATCAGGAGGAAGCTTGGCTTTTCGATCCGCATCTACCTATTTTTCAGGGGATTAGATTAACCCACCAGCCCAGTCCTTGGATTGGCGACTACTCTTGGCTCCTTCTGACACCTGTCACAGGCCATCTGGGTGGAAACAGCCTCTTTCACCGTCAATCCTCCTATGATAGGGATAAGGCCTCTTTCCAACCTCATTATCTGAAGATTTTCTCCCTGCGCTATCAGATTGAAACCCAGCTTACACCGACTTGCTATGGCGCTTCTATTCGTTTGGAGCAAAAGCAAGGCAAAGCCCTCTCCCTCTATCTTCACGCAGCAGATGAACTGACAGGAGAACAAATAGATAAGCGGACTCTTGCCCTGCGTCAAGAGGGAAAAACAGAGACCAACAAAAATCCGCTGATACTGTTTACTGCTTTACAAATGAATACGGATATTCTTGCTATCACACAAGAAGAGGGAGACTGGCGAATTGACTTAGCAAGCAGTCAAGCCGAGATTCAACTAGCAACTTCTTTCATATCGCCTTCTCAAGCGCTGCTTAATCTACCTCAAAAGGACTTTGATAGCTGTAAAGCAAATGCCCAAGCAGACTGGGAAAATCTCCTCCACCGTTTTGATATCGTGGAGACAGGGGAAGCCGACCGAACCTTTTTTGATCACTGCCTCTACAGACTCTTCCTTTTCCCACAGACATTTTATGAGGTGAACGAGTCAGGGCAGGCCATCCACATGGATTTGTCTACTGGTACTGTCAAGCCCGGTGTCCTCTTTAGCAACAATGGTTTCTGGGATACCTTCCGCACCACCTTCCCCCTCTTTGCCCTTATCATACCGGAACACTATCACCGCTTTCTAGAAGGTTTCCTCAATAGCTACCGCGATACTGGTTTCCTGCCAAAATGGCTGGCTCCAGATGAGCGTGGCATGATGCCTGGCACTCTTTTAGACGGCATTATCGCAGATAGCGCCTGCAAGGACATAACCCCCGACTTGGAAGAAGAATTCCTCCAAGCCATGCTGGAGACAGCCACCGAGTCTGATCCTCTTGGCATCAACGGTCGCCACGGTTTGGCCCAATACCAAGAACTGGGCTATCTATCCTCAGACAATCACGAAAGCGTCAGTCACACCCTAGACTATGCCTATAGCGATTTTTGTATCGCTAGCTGCGCCCAAAAGCTTGGTCAGAATGACATCGCTGAGACTTATAAGGTCGCATCGCAGAATTTCCGTCATCTCTTTGACTCTGAGACAGGCTATATGCGTGCGCGAGACAGTCAAGGCAACTTCCGACCTGACTTCTCTCCTTACAGTTGGGGACGAGACTACGCCGAATGTTCTGCCATTCAAGCGACTTTGGGCGTTCTACACGACATCCCTGGCTTAATCCAACTGATGGGTGGAAAAGAAACCTTTAGCCACTACCTTTTGAAAGCCTGTCAGGATGCTCCTCTCTTTGAAACGACTGGCTATGGTTACGAGATTCATGAAATGAGCGAGATGGCAACAGCTCCCTTTGGACAAGTCGCCATCTCTAACCAGCCTAGCTTCCACATTCCATATCTCTTTCGCTACAGCAACTATCCAGACTACACTGCCCTTCTCATCAAGACCTTGCGTCAAAAAGCCTTTCACCCCAGCTGGCAAGCCTATCCTGGCGATGAGGACAATGGCAGTCTCTCTGCTTGGTATATCTGGTCAGCTCTTGGATTCTACCCGACCTGTCCAGGCAAACCAAGTTACGATCTCGGAATTCCTCTCTTTGACCACCTCCGTATCCACCTAGCTAAGGAAAATAAATGGCTGGATATCCATGCCGAGCAAAACCACAGCCACTTCAACTTTGTCAAAGAATGTCGATTGGACAAGACCATAGTATCTGGCATTCAACACCAAGACCTCTTGAAAGCTGAGCAACTGACCTTCACCCTCAGCTGGCTACCAAATCACTCATAACCAAAAGAACCTTTGCATCGCGCAAAGGTTCTTCTTTTATGAAACTTGGACCTGAAGCTGGTCAACCAGCTGACCATCTAC
>NZ_KV821982.1:4018-28222 GCF_001815805.1 Streptococcus sp. HMSC072D05 | reverse complement strand
GTCAAATTCAGATAAAAATCTAAGCTTTTATCTCTTGCAAAATACAAGGTTGGTAGCGTTAGCCTTCTTTCAGTCTCACCAGCTTGAAACGTAAGGACTTGAATCTCGTCCCGATAAGCGACACCATGCACACCCGTCCCTGGTTGAATCGAAATCTTAGCTTCTAAAGGACTGCTAGATTCTCTTCGCTTAACTGTAAAGTGGACATTTTCTCCCTTAATCACAACTAGACTTTTTTCTGAAAACTCTAGTTGCTGAACAGCTTCTTTTTTTGACAAGCTAGGTGTTTTATAGAGTGAAATCTTGGTCAACAAAGGCAAAGCCTGTGCCTCTGTAATGGTCACGCGTATCTTCTGCGCCTCAACGACTGATCCTCGTAAGAGACGTTTGTAGCCAACAGTATAACCAGACCCAAACTCCTGCCAGACACCATCCAACTCTACCTGAACATGAAAAGCAGCGATGCGTTGCCCCAACTTCAAATCTTCTCTTAACTCAATCACATCAAATGTTTTAGGTGATCCTAAATCGAGCTCTAATTGGATTGGCAACTCTGAATCACTTGCCCATGAACTAGTTTCCAGTCCATCTGTCAGATGATGACAGGCAAAGTCTGGTGATAGAGCAAGTCCAGATACCTTGGCTCCCAGAGCTAAATCTTCCCTATAGAGTGTGTCACGGTAGGCAGCAAATTCATACAGTCGCCGGATATCCTTTTCGTCAAAGAGTCCATCTTGGTTTGGCGGAATATTGAGTAAGAGAGGTGTACCCCGACCCACCGAGTGAAAGTAGATTTCGACCAATTCCTCGAGAGACTTGGGGTCCTGATCCTCATGGTAAAACCAGCCCGGCCGAAGAGAAACATCTGCCTCACCGATTGAAAATAGCGTCCCAAAGGGGTCTCCGTGCTGTAGATAATCTAATTCCGCCTCTGTTCCTAACTGGTCTGGTTTGACCTTTTGCCACAAGGGATCCCCTGCATAGCCTCGTTCATTTCCAATCCAGCGGATACTGGTCCCTTCAGTTGAGAAAATCAAACAATCGCCTTGCAAGTCACGAATGGTTTCAAACCAAGTCTCAAACTCATAGTTGACCTTCTGGGCCCCTTCGCCTCGAGCACCATCCATCCACACCTCAGTGAACTTCCCAGCATTGCCATAAGCAGGATTTGACAAGATTTCCTTCAATTGAGCCAGATAGTAGGCATTGTAAGCCGCTTCTCGCTCCACGTGATAGAGGGGACTGTGAGTATCCCAAGGAGACAAATACACTCCCATATCCATGTCAAACTCAGTTACAGCTTTGGAAACCTCAAGGAGCAAGTCCCCTTTTCCATCCCTCCAAGGGCTAGCCTTGACCGAATAATCTGTATGGGCTGACGGATAGAGCACAAAACCATCGTGGTGCTTGACCACCAAAATCAGCTTTTTAAAACCCGTTTCTTTGAGCACTCGAATCCATTCACGCGCATCCAACTTGGTCGGGTTAAAACGCTTGGGATCCTCTTGCCCACTTCCCCATTCTTGGTCATAAAAGGTATTGGGACCAAAATGGATAAAGGCAGCTAGTTCATCCTCTAAATAATCCAGCTGGGCCTGGCTTGGTAATGGTCCATGTGGTTTTATGTTCGTCATCATCTCGTATCTCTTTCTCTTGTTCACAAAGTTATCCACAACTTGTGGATAAGAAAACATTCCTAAAAACTAGTTTTTTCAGTCTCTAGCTCACCTGTCACCTTAAACATACCTTTGTCAAATAGTTCTGTACTAGGGTTTCTACTAGCTTTCTAGAAAGTCACTAATATACGGAACTAGTATCAGGATACTTCAACACCCTGAGTTGTATGTCATTTCCTCCAAGACTTATCCACAGACTGTGAATAAACTAGTGTTCCAGACCGCTCTCTCTTTGACTATAACAAAAAGCGATAGCAACGTCAATATGACTAAGATCCCTTCCTAAATCCCCTGAAAAGATTCTATAATTTGTACAATCGTAGCTTTTGCATTCGCCAGCTAGTTAGAATCTGTCAGTAGAAAATGACTTCTTTATCACATTGTGAACAGTACATCTGTGATACTATAATACCTAACAACCTAATCGTTTCCAGCAAAAAATCCCGCAGATTTGCGGGATTCTCTCTTGCATCAATGCGCCAACATTTCTTGGGCAATTTCTTGGCCAGATAGGTTATCTGGGTAGTAGGTTGGCCAGTTATCCATCTCTTCAAAGAGAGCTTCTTGGCTAGTACCTCCAAAGAAGATATGGAAATGTTCTGCCTTAACTGGGGCAATATTGTGGTCACTAAACTGAACATACTTGAACTGTCCAGCATCCGCATCTGTCGCTTCAAAGAGGAAGCGCACCCCACGATTTCCTTTCTTATAAGTCAAGATTTTCTTGCCGACATACTTGTAGGTGAATTTCTTGCTTTGGCCACCTTGAACAAATTCCATAGTGTTATCCGTGATGTTAATCTTGGTCACATCTGTCTGGTAGCCTTTTCTATAGTAGGCCTTGTACTCATCCTTTGTCATCTTGCCAGTCAATTTAGCCTTGTAGTCAAAGACTTGATCGAAAGTACCATCTTCAAGGAAAGGATAGACAGATTGCCAGTTTCCAGCATAGTCACTCAAGGTACGGTCTTTGACATCTGCATCCTCAAAGTAACCATTGTGAACTGTCTTCGTATCCTCTGCTTTTTCAGGCTCGATTTCTGGTCCTTCTTGGTCTGTTGTCTGCTTCAAAGCCTTGAGGTTTTTCTCCATCACGGAGATATAGTCTTCACCGGCCTTGGTTGCTTCTTCTGTCAGACTCTCTAGCGGATTGAGCACGTCTAGTTTGACGCCCGTTTCTTTTGAAAGTGTATTAGCTAGGGCTTGTGAGGCATTTTCTTCAAAGTAGATATAAGAAATCTTGTTTTTCTTGATATACTCTGTCAATTCAGCCAGACGAGCAGCTGACGGTTCTGCATCTGGAGAGAGACCTGAGATGGATACTTGCTTGAGACCATAGTCCAAGGCAAGGTAGTTAAAGGCAGCGTGCTGGGTCACAAAGCTCTTTTGTTTAGCTTGAGACAAGCCATCTGTGTAGGCCTTGTCCAAGACTTGCAATTTTTCGATATAGGCAGCAGCGTTCTTTTCAAAAGTCTCTTTTTTATCAGGATAATCTGCTGACAAGCTGTCACGGATATGCTCTACCAGTTTGATGGCGCGTGCTGGTGAAAGCCAAACATGAGGATCGTAGTCGTGATGGTGACCCTCGCCGCCATGATCATGCCCTTCCTCTTCTTCCTCACCTCCTGGTAGGAGCAGCATATCACCTGTCGCCTTGATAGTTTTCACCTTTTTCTTATCCAAGGATTCTAGCAATTTTGGAACCCAAGTTTCCATGTTTTCATTTTCATAGACAAAGGTATCTGCATCTTGGATTTTGGCAACTGCCTTGGCAGACGGTTCATACTCATGGGGTTCTGTACCAGCACCGATGAGGAGTTCTACATTAGCAGTATCTCCTGCGACTTGTTTGGTAAATTCGTAGACAGGGTAAAAGGTTGTCACGATATTTAGCTTCCCATCTGCCTGTTTTTGATTGGAACAAGCCACTAAAAACAGGGCACATAGACTAGCTAGTAGTAAGCTCAGTTTTTTCATTTCATTCTCCTATTTGATAAAACGTTTCAGTAGACTGACTAACAAAAAGACAGCTACAAAGATAATGGTGATACTAGCACTGGCAGGGGTTTCTGCATAGTAGGAAATATAGAGACCTGCCACCATTCCCAAAAAGCCAATAGCGCTGGCTAGTAACATAACGGATTTAAAGTTTTTCCCCAGACGAAGGGCAATGCTAGCCGGCAAGACCATAATGGTCGACACCAAAAGGGCTCCTGCAGCTGGAATCATAAGGGCAATGGCCACCCCTGTCACCATGTTAAAGAGGATAGACATGGTACGAACTGGCAAGCCATCTACAAAAGCCGTGTCCTCATCAAAGGTCAGGATATACATTGGTCGCAAGAATAAGAAAGTCAAGAGTAAAACGACCGCCGCAATGGCAAAGAGGAATAGCACCTGCTCCTGGCTAATGGTTACAATCGAACCAAAGAGATATTGGTCCAAACTCATGGAACTCGAACTTTTCCCCTTACTCATGACAATCAGAGACACTGCAAGTCCTGTTGACATGAGGATGGCTGTCCCGATTTCCATAAAGTTCTTATAGACTGTCCGGAGATACTCTAGAAAGACCGCTGCGATCAAGACAATAGCAATGGTTGAAATAGTTGGAGAAATTCCCAAAACCAGACCAAAGGCTACCCCTGACAGAGAAACGTGACTGAGGGTATCACTCATGAGACTCTGACGACGTAAGATAAGGAAGGTCCCAAGAACTGGAGAAAAGAGACTCATGGCAATGACCGCCAAGAAGGCACGCTGCATGAAGTCATAAGATAACAAACTAAGCATGGTCCACCTCCTGGTCGCTTTCGTGAACGTTAAAACAACGCCATGGCGAATCTTGGTTACGAACCAGATGGATATTGCGATCCGCATAGTCCTTGACTTCCTCAGGGTCATGGGTAATCATCAAAACAGCCTTGCCATGATGATGAGCACTATGGTGCATGAGTTCGTAAAATTCATTTTTGCTTCCTGCATCCATCCCTGTCGTCGGCTCATCCAAGACGAAGATATCTGGGTCAGAAGCAAACATCCGAGCAATCACTGCTCGTTGCTTTTGCCCTCCCGAGAGGGACCCAATTCGTTTGTCACGGTGTTCCCACATACCAACCGAGTCTAGACTAGCCTTGATATGCTCCTCATCATGGGCATTCAAACGACGGAACCAGCCCTTTCGCGGATAACGACCCGACTTGACAAATTCATAAACCGTACTTGGAAAACCAGCATTAAAACTGGCAATCTGCTGGGGAAGATAAGCGATCCTAAGCTTTTTCCCATGAGTGTTTGTCTTTGAGATGGTTACCTTACCAAATCTTGGTTGCAAGATGCCTAGACTTGCCTTAATCAGCGTCGTCTTGGCAGCTCCATTTTCACCAGTCAGGGTGACAAACTCCCCACTATCAACACTGTAGTTGATATGTTCGAGGACAGGTTCCTTATCATAATAGAAAGACAAGTCCTCTACTGTAATATACCGCATTATTTGATTTCTCCTACTAAAGCAGTTAAAAACCGCTGGATAACTTCTTGTTCATTTGGAGTAAACTGACTTGCCACTTGTTCATAGGCTAAGAGCGTGTGTTCATGATGATGGTGGTGTTCCTCTGCCACTGGTCGAGCCAGCTCTGTCAGTTGATAAAAGATCACACGCGCATCTTTGGGATCTCTGGATGTCTCTAACATACCCTCTTTGACCAAAGATTTGATAGCCTTGGTCACTGCCGCCTGACTGACATTAAGGCGACGGGCCAACTCCGAGTTGGTTAGGGATTCTTCTGACAAGAGCATGAGGATGTGTTCCTGAGTATTGGTCAAGGCAACGTCACTCGTGCAATGCCCGATTAGAATTTCATGCTGGTTCTCAGATCTCAAGATCACCTCGTTTAAAAAGTTATCGATTTCCTGCGCAAGCTGTCTCATGTGTTACTCCTTCCCTAGCTATCTTTTTCGTAAAAAAACATAGATAGCCACCGATTCTTTACTGGTTAATTATATCATAAACCAAAAAAGAGTCAAGGGAAAAAGGCGTAAAAACGTTTCCCTAGACTCTTCTAGATATGAAATTTAACCTATTTTTGCTTTGGTTTTCGGCTCGATAAGATACCTGCCAGACCAGCTACCATTCCCATCAAGAGCAAGAAGATGGATTGTTCACTTCCTGTATTTGGGAGAGCTTTTTCTGAGACAACCGCCTTCTTGCTAAATTGACCTGCCACCTCATAAGTAAGTGGTACATTTGTAGTCGCATCGTTAGCAGCCGCATTCGTTTGAGGCGTTTCTACTGGTAGACTAAAAGTTGTAGAATCCACAGAAATCGTCCGTGAGTTCGGATTGATCTTTTCATACTGGGTCAAATCAGCGGTTTTAAGATACTCTTCAAAGGCTGCATCCATAGAAGGACCTTCTTCTCGCGCACCACCTAACATAGTGTAACCATCACCACCTGCAGCTAGGAAATCATTGGTTGCAAGATAGTAAGTTTTTGCAAGGTCTAGAAGATCATAACGACCAGTCGTGCGGTTTTTGACCTGGATGGCCAAGACACGTTTACCTGATGGTAGGTTGGTATCATAGTAGACCTTCACACCTGAAACTTGCAAGAAACCACCACTTGGTTCTAACAATGGTTGTCCGTTCTCATCCAAGACCTTCTTGCCATCTTTATCGACCTGCAAGATAGATCCGAGTGACTTTTCAAACATATCCAAGACTTGTTGCCCAGTCACTTGGATTTGTGAGATGGTATTTCCAAACGGAAGAACGGCAATGACATTTCCTTTAGTAATTGGTTTGCCTTTTGCAATGGTTTCACGCAAGCCACCACCATTTGTCACAGCGATGTCTGTCGGATGGCTAAATCCTGTTTGACCATACTGATAGAGCGAGTCCGCTACGACGTTTCCGAGGTTAGTTTCACGAACCCGAACATTTTCACGATCTCCGTTGAGTTCTACAGGGCTGTTTGAAACGACTTCAACAGCATTTTCAGCATCGTATTTTTGTTTAATGTCTTTGACTAGTTTTTCAACTGTTGGATTGGCTGGTAATTTTTTAGCATCAGCAGCCGGAATCTGAGTTGGATTGCCCAAAAGCTGACGTGATTTGTAGGTGATTTTCCCTACATTATGAAGGTAACTCCCTGTTTGGTTATAGGTAACATTGTCTCCATAGGTCGTTGATTCTACTGTATGAGAGTGACCGTCGATTACTGTTACGCGTTTCCCTTTCAAACGAGGATTTTTAGACAAGGCTTCTGCCAAAGTTGAACCACGCCATTCGACTGGGGTTGTGGTATCTACACCCAAGTGAGCGAGCACAACATAGTGTTTGTAGTCCTTACCTTCTGCACGAGCCTTGGCTTGAACTTCTTCGATGACCTTATTGACTTCAGAGATTGGATCTGTAAAAGTTACCCCTTTGACATTTTTAGGGTGAGTTTTGGTTGCTGTTTCAGGTGTTGTCACGCCGATTACAACAAATTCATCACCTTCCACAGTCTTATCTTTATCAACGATTGTAGAAGCTTCAAAAAGACGAGCTCCATTGACATAGGTATTTGAGCTAAGTAATGGGAATTTCAAGATTTCCTTGTATTTTTTAACTTCATCAAGACCAAAGTCAAACTCATGGTTTCCTACTGCCATGGCATCATACTGCATCTGATTAAGAATTTCAGCACGCGCTTCACCCTTAGTAGAGTTGGAAATCGGTAAACCTTGAAAAGCGTCTCCCGCATCAACTACCAGAGTATTTTGATTTGACTTCGCACGCTCCTGTTCAATGACAGTCGCTAACTTGGCATCTCCAATTACTCCCTTTTCCTCTACAATACGACCATGGACATCATTGGTGTGTAAGATAACGGTGTCCTTTTCTTCGCTTTTGGTAGATTCAGCAGGAGCTGACGGAGTTTCTGCAGGTACAACCGCTTCTGAAGTTGCCGAAGTTTCCGGTACCGCAGGGCTCTCAACAGGAGCTGGAGTCGCCGACGTAGCTGGAGTCGCTACAACAGCTGAACTTTCTGCAGGAGTTGTTGCTTCTTCAGCATAGACTTGTCCAGCTAAGAAGGCTGGAGCTAACAGGGCTGTCGATAAGACAGGTAACAAAGAACGTTTGTTCATTTTAAAATCCCTTTCTTTTCTTTTTCTCTTTTATATTATACGCTATTTCTAAAAATTTTGAAACTTTTGACCTATTTTCATCTTAAATATTCGCCATTTAAACAAAAAAGCTTGGGTTTAAATCCCAAACCTTTAGACCATTTTATTTGAAATCTTTGATGTTCCCATCATAGGTCGCCCAGTCCTTGCTAAAGAAGCGGTCATTCATCTTGTAGTCTGGAGCTGGTTTCGGATCCGTCAAGAAAGGATTGACAACCTTATCAAAAGCCAGCCAACCTAACCATCCTAGATGAATGGTGTCCTTAACAAAATAAGGGTCCCCTCCATTTTTTGAAAAATCAGCAATATTGGTAAAACCCTGACTTTCTAATTGGTAACGAATTTTCTCCACTGCATGTTGATACATCTCTTCGCTGAGCCCTGTGTACTCCATCCACTTCTTGTTAACCGGCTGAATGACAAAGAGCACATTGACATTCGACTTAGCAAATTGATTGAGGACCAGCTGCAAATCATTGTACTCAGAGGACTTGAGGAAGTTGTAATTTTTTTGATATCCTTCCCATTTTTTTAAATCCTTTTGAATCTCTCTCGTATAGAAATGATTTTCCATCCCCATATCGTTATTGGTCGTATTTGCTTCTGCGTCCTTACGAACAATTTTTTCTAACTCTTCATAAGAAAATTGATCCGGAAGATCTTTTAAATAGTTCTCCACGTGTTCCTTGTACTTGAGTTGTCCTCGAATGGAGAATTGTCCAAAGAGAGCGGATTGTTTTTCGTTGAATCGCGCAAAAATATCAATAGCAACCTGATCAACATCTGATAATTCTTCACCCTTTGACAGTTTTTGAACAATGCCTTTTAATGCAACATTAGGATTCTGCTTTAACAATCGAATAGCCGCATGCTTTGCAGCAATGTCACCAGATTGATTTCCCAAAAAAGCTGTCAATTGGTCACTGTTAAAAAATCTCTGAAACGCTGCGGGTTCATAATCTGTCTCCGTAAACCACTGAGGCGAAATCACAAATACAGCCTGCTTATTCTCTATTTCTGGCAAAATTTGCTGTAGACCAAAATATTGATTGAGAGAGGCTGCTCCTGCTTGACCTAGAAAGTAAGGACGATAGGGACGATGGTATTTTTCCGCTAAAACAGCTGGATGGACACTATCAAATCGAATCCATTCACTGGACCCTAGAAAAGGAATAAAACGCATATTTGGATCCGTAAGAGCCCTTACCTTTTGACTTCTCTCTTTAAAACTCTCTGCACTAACAGAAGCCGCCGAGTATTTTTCCTCCGTCAGATTATGGCTTGTTGTACTTGGATAAAAAAAGATGAGTAGAAGAACCAAAAATCCAGCAATGAAGATAGGCCCGAAGATCAGCCACAAGCGTTTAAGCATTCTTCAACTCCGTAATACCTGCTACGATTTTATTAGCCGTATTCCAGTCATCACGACCGAACTCCGTCACTGGAACACGAATGTCAAAACGGTTTTCAATCTCAACAATCAATTCAACCGTTCCCATACTATCCAA
This sequence comes from Streptococcus sp. HMSC072D05, assembly GCF_001815805.1. Lineage (GTDB taxonomy): Bacteria > Bacillota > Bacilli > Lactobacillales > Streptococcaceae > Streptococcus. The sequence goes on along the minus strand of NZ_KV821982.1, from coordinate 18,868 downwards.
GACACCGGCATCAAAAAGATCTTCATCCATCATGTCAGAAACATCTTCCATAAACAACTCATCAATAATTTCAATAACTTCTGATTTGATATCCATTTTTTATATCCTTTTATTTTTTAAACCATAAATCATTCAAAAATCCAGAAAAGATTAAGAATGAAACCATCACGACATGGAAGGTGACAACCATGCCAAGCAACTGAATCCAGCGATTCTCAGGTAAGGAACCCTTTCCAGCTTTTTTCCGTTCTTTATTGAGCGCTTTTTTCTTACGAACCCAAGCGTCATTGATGACTAGCCCAATCCCATGGAAAAGTCCGTAGACGATATAATACCAGGTCACACCGTGCCAAAATCCCATAATCAGCATATTTACAATATAGGCTACACTTGAGGTCACATTGCGATTTTTAAAGACCTTCTTTCTGGTCAACACCATGACCATTCGCATAAAGACAAAATCACGGAACCAGAAAGACAGACTCATGTGCCAGCGATTCCAAAACTCTTTTAAATCCCTTGACAAAAAGGGCTTGTTAAAGTTGATAGGACTATGAATCCCCATCAAGTTTGAAATGGCTAAGGCAAACATAGAGTAGCCCGCAAAGTCAAAGAAGAGCTCCAGACCAAAGGTGTACATGACCGCTAAAGCGTAGAGGTTAAAGAAACCACCTGTCTGCAAGGCCAAATTTTTCAGCGGAGGCAATAATGTCTCTCCTAAAATGTGAGCCAAGATAAACTTGTAGAGGAAGCCAAGCATGATATATTTGACAGCCTCTTCTAGCATATCCATCAGCTCATCCCGCTCAGGAATGGTCTCGTAATTTTCATTGAAACGTTTAAAACGATCAATGGGACCACTTGAGAAAGTCGGCATAAAAAGAAGAAAACGCAAGAATTGCCAAATCGTTAAATCCTTGATGACACCGTCTCTCAACTCGACGATAACCCCAACTGCACGAAAGGTTAAGTAAGAAATCCCTAAAAATCCAAACAAAGATTGAGGTCCATGAATAGCAGGAGATACTTTCACAAAGACGATTGGCAATAGGGATAGAAAGCTAACCAGGTAAAATATCCATTTACTATCCCCTTGTTTCCTGTACCTTTTGTAGAAAGATACAAGCAGTACTTGCCAGATAACGTAAAGGATCAAAGCGTTTATTTGATTCGTCTTTCCACCGACCAACATGGTCACGATAAAGAAGAGACTAACAAGCACCTCATACAAGGCAAAACGTTTCTTGAAAAAAAGACCGATAAAGATAGGTAAAGTCGCAACAATTACATATAAAAAGTACTGAAGATCACCATAAGGTTCCAAATGAGGTAGCTGTTTATAAAGCTCCATCATCTACTGTTTACCTCGTTAATCAAGCCCTTGATATCAATTTTACCATTAGGCGTTAGCGGCAAACTATCTCGATAAAGAAACTTAGACGGCATCATATAAGACATCATGATATCTGCTAGGTCTTCCTTGATAGCCTTGGTAATATCGATATCGCGTTCAAACTTCTCGCGGACACCGTCCTTTAGGATGACATAGGCCAGTAGATTTTGTACCTTGTGGTCCTTGTTATAACGTGGGACAGCAACGGCCGACTCGATAAAGCGAGACTTGTTGAGGTTTTGAGAGACATCTTCCAGCTCAATGCGATAACCATTAAACTTAATCTGGAAATCCATGCGTCCACCATAGAGAAGCAAGCCCTCATCTGTCATAGTTCCTACATCCCCTGTGTGGTAGGCTGGAAGACCTTCGAACTCAAAGAAAGCTTCTGCCGTTTTTTCAGGATTATTCATATAGCCTTTTGAAACAGCTGGCCCAGAAACGATGATTTCTCCTTGCTCACCATTTGGAACTTTCTTACCTTCCTCATCAATGACAAATGTCGGAGAATCCGCCTTGGTATAGCCGATTGGCAGGCGTTTGAGAGTCTTCAACATCTCGTCCGTCACGGCAACTGCTGACAGGGCTACTGTCGCTTCTGTTGGACCGTAAGCATTGATAATACGGGCATCTGGGAATCGCTCACGTAGTTTTTGAGCAGTTTTGACCGTCAATTCTTCACCATCAAAGTAGAAATGCGTGATGCCAGGCATTTTCTCACTGTTAAAGTCTTCTGACAACATGGCCATATCTGCAAAGGACGGTGTTGAGGTCCAGATAGCAATGGGCAAGGAAAAAATTGTCGCAAAGAGTTTTTTGAAGTCCTGAGTAATGGCTGAAGGAAGAGCGAAAAGCGTGCCACCCAGTGCCAAGGTTGGCGCCCAATACATGACAGATAGGTCAAAAGAATAAGGGGGCTGAGCCAGCATTTGCGGACGACTTGGCGTCGCAAATTCCTTATCTGTAATCATCCAGTTGGTAAAGCTGAGGAGATTATCATGGGAGATCTGCACTCCCTTAGGCTTACCAGTCGTACCAGAAGTAAAGATGATGTAGTAGTTGTCATCTCCCTTGACTGGATGGGTCATCTCGTAGCTGGAAGCTTGAGCAAAAGCTTCATGGACTTGCTTTAAATTCAGCATCGGTGTGCTAGTTTGCTCTAATGGAAAATCTGAGATAGTAATAATCAAGCTTGGCTTTGCAACTTCTACGATAGCAGAAACTCTTTCCAAGGCCGAATGGCTATCAATTGGGATATAGGCATGACCTGACTTAGTTAGCGCTACAAAGGTAGCCAACATCTCATATTCCTGACCACCAAAAACGACGACTGGAGATTTCTCAGGCAAGCCTAGTTGGTCGATAGCTGCAGCTAAACTATCTGAATCAGCCTTCAGATCACCATAAGTATGCTCTTGACCTAAAACATTGTAGACAGGATATGTTGGTTGCGTTTGAGCAAAGTGCTCAATCGTTTCAATCATATCTTTTATCGGTTTATTAGACACTGTTCCTCTTCTCCTTTAAACTAGAACTCATTATAAATAAAGGTGCCTTGGCTCTGACCAAGGTAACTAAAAAAATAAAGCAAACCAAGTAAGATTACAAAATATAGAGCCGTCCGGCCTAAGAATACATGTAAATTTCGTTGTTTTTTCATAAGCTATCCATTAATATATTATTTCTATTAGCTATCAGTATGTATTGTTAGCATCTTATCTTCCTAACATTTTACCACTTTATCAACCTTTTTTTCAACTGTTTACCATAACTTAAAAATTGGTTTTAGCTTATTTTAAGATAAGTTAAAATATTAATGTTTTGCCCATCAAAAAAGAGCCTGAGATTTTCATCTCAAACTCTGTTGCCAATCACTCTTTTATCTTAGAAAAGTGAAAATACGAGAACTGCTAGGGCCGCACCAACAATAGGTCCTACAACAGGAATCCAAGCATAAGACCAGTCCCCGTCTCCCTTGTTTGGAATTGGCAAGATGCTGTGCATGATACGAGGTCCAAGGTCACGAGCTGGGTTCAAGGCATAACCCGTTGTCCCACCTAGTGAAAGACCGATACCGACAATCAAGGTCCCCACTGCAAAGGTCCCTAAACCAGCTTGAAGGTCATAGAGTCCCAAGGCAAAGATTGTCAAGAGCAAAACAAAAGTTCCAAGGATTTCGCTGATCAAGTTCGATACTGTGTTCTTGATTGCTGGTCCAGTACTGAAGGTTGCTAGGATATTGTCTGCATTTTCTTCTGCCTCATAATGCGGTTTGAATTGCAACCAAACCAAAATCTGAGCCACCATCGCTCCTGCGAATTGGGCTAGGATATAAGGGAAAACAGAAGCCCAAGAGAGCGTTCCTTTTAAGGCCATAGCAAACGTCACAGCTGGATTTAGGTGGGCTGGACTAAGCGTGCCAGATACAAAGGCTGCAACGGCTACAGCAATTCCCCATCCCATAGTAATCACAATCCATCCTGAATTGTTGCTCTTGGTTTTGGGAAGAACCACACCTGCTACAACTCCATTTCCTAGGAGGATGAGGATTAAGGTCCCCAAAAATTCTCCAAATAATTCTTTCATCATATCTTTGTCTCCATTTAAAAGAAGGGGTGGGCGACAAGGAATGCTGCCCTCCACCTCTTTTCCTTTTTTAATTTTTTAGTTCTGTCAAATCGTTTTGAGCAAGAGCTGCTTCAACATCCGCACGGTAGGCTGCTTTTTCTTCTTCGGTCCAATCATAGAATCGTCCCATTTCATCCAGAACTGGCTCAACGATGCTATCCAAACTATCACGCATAAAGAGCATGTGGTTGGTACGACGAAGGAGGAAGTCAACTGGGCTCAGAGCCAACTCATTGCGCATTGCATAGTGAAGGGACAAGGTATCTGCCAAGCTGAGTCCTGGCGCTTGTTCCAAGCTGTGAGCAAGGGCAAAGACTTTCGGTGCATTTGAACCGTAAAGATTTGCGAGATACTGGGCTTCCTTGCTATCCAAACCACGTGACACTCCAAGTTGAGCAAAGGCTTCGATTTCTGAGTCCACATTTGCTGGGTTCAATTCTCCACCTGAAACAGGATAAGTCTTAGAGTTGATCAGTTTAAAGCTACGGTCAAATTCGGCTTTGAGGATGTCAACCACGCGCTCCATAGCTCCTTCAGCCATCTTACGGTAGTCTGTGATTTTACCACCAGCAAGGGTTAAAAGACCATTATCATCACGATCCAAGCTCGAACCACGAGAAACTGCAGATGGATCCAAATGTTTCTCAGATGTGCTGCTTTCAAGCTTGCTGACAGCAGATTCAACATCTTCACGCGTTTTTTCTTTCGATAGATATGCCTCGACAGTCGCAATCAAGCTATTGAAGCTTTCATCGCTAATGGTTCCGTTATTTCCACCATTGTAGTCAGAAGCGCTATTGCCTGCGATCAATGGACGAAGACCAGCCCAGCTGCTTTCAATATCAGCAACGGTAATGTTTGCTTCTGGGAAGCGGTTGTTGACAATACCTAGTAGATAATCTACATCTTCCTGCGTCACTTTTGGATGTTCCAAATCGCCTGTGTAGTCTGTATCGGTTGTACCAAAGTAGGTCTTGTTTTCACGTGGGAGAACGAAGACCATACGACCATCTCCCAAACCTGTGTCAAAGTAAACTGGCTGTGAAACCTTGATCTTGCTTGAGTCCACTACCAAGTGAACTCCCTTAGTTGGACGCATTTGTGAGAATTGCGTTCCCTTATTAGACAAATTGCGTACCTTGTCGCTCCAAGGTCCAGTTGTGTTAATAACTAGGCGAGCCTTGATTTCAAAGACTTGGTCTGTCAACAAATCACGAGCTACAACACCTGTAATCTTGCCGCTTTCGTCAAAGAGGAAGCCTTCTGCCTTAACATGGTTGGCAATGAGGGCACCGTCTTGGTTGGCACGTTTGATGTTTTCAATCACGAGACGCGCATCGTTATTACGGAAGTCAAGATAAACCCCACCTCCTACCAAGCCTTCTTTCTTCAAGTTTGGCTGGCGTTCCAAGACTTCTTCCTTGCTCAAGACCTTGTTAGCAGCTGGCGTATTGTTAACACCTGCCAAAAGGTCGTACAAGTCCATGGCTACTTTGAGACGGAAGAGACTAAAGGTCGCTCCATCCTCATCAAAAACAGGCAAGAGCATTGGATCTGGTTTTGGAATGTGTGGAGCGATTTGTTGAACCACCGCGCGCTCAGAAACTGTATCTGATACCACTTCCACGTCAAATTGTTTGAGGTAACGCAGACCTCCGTGGACCAATTTTGTTGAACGGCTAGATGTTCCTTCTGCGAAGTCCTGCATTTCAATCAAACCAGTGTCAAGACCACTGGCTGCCGCCTGCAAGGCTACACCAGCTCCTGTAATCCCCCCACCAATAATCAAGAGATCCAAGGTACGTTCCTGCATTTTTTTAATTGACAATTCACGTGTTTTCTTTGAAAATTCCATATTTACACACTTTCTAACTGAGTCGTTTCATTCTTAAGCTGATCATTGCATCAAGAAACAGTATTAGTCGTCGATTTCCGCAAAGACTTGCGTTGCTTTCACAGCTTTCTTCCAGCCCTTGTAGAGTTGTTCCTTGCGCGATTCGTTCATCGATGGCTCAAAGAGTTCTCCTGTCTCGTTCAAGAGTTTCAACTCATCCAAGTCCTTCCAATAACCCACTGCCAAACCAGCTAGGAAGGCTGCACCGAGGGCAGTTGTTTCCAAGTTTTTAGCGCGGGCAATATCGATTCCCAAAATGTCAGCCTGGAACTGCATGAGGAAGTTGTTCATAGCAGCACCACCATCGACTTTGAGGACTTGAATAGCAGTCTGCGCATCCACCTGCATGGTATCGATGATGTCACGTACTTGGTAAGCGATGGATTGCAGAGTAGCCTTGATAAAGTCTTCTTTGCTTGTTCCACGAGTTAAGCCAAAGACCGAACCACGAGCATTTTGGTTCCAATATGGAGCACCTAGACCTGTAAAGGCAGGTACGACATAAACTTCGTCATTGTTGTGAGAATTGAGAGCATATTTTTCAGACTCTGGTGAATTTTCAACCATGCGAAGTCCATCACGAAGCCACTGAATGGCACTTCCTGCGATGAAGATAGAACCTTCCAAGGCATAGTAAACCTTGCCGTTGATTCCATAACCAATCGTTGTCAAAAGGTTGTTTTCAGACAACTGCATCTCTTCACCAGTGTTCATAATGATGAAAGAACCTGTTCCATAAGTATTTTTGACCATACCTGGTTCAAAGGCCAACTGACCGAAGAGGGCTGCCTGTTGGTCCCCAGCCATACCTGAAATTGGTACTTCTCCACCGTAGAAATGGAATGGAGCAGTCTTGCCGTAGATTTCAGAGTTAGAACGAACTTCTGGAAGCATAGCCTTAGGAATGTTGAGGATTTCCAAAATCTCATCATCCCATTTGAGTTCTTTAATATTATAAAGCATGGTACGAGCCGCATTGGAGTAGTCCGTTACGTGAGCCGCACCGTCAGTCAATTTCCAAACCAACCAAGTATCGATAGTACCAAAGAGCAATTCTCCTTTTTCTGCTCGCTCTTGAGCGCCTTCTACATGGTCCAAAATCCAACGAACCTTGGTAGCTGAGAAGTAAGCATCAATGATCAAACCAGTCTTTTCATGGAATTTTTCCACATAACCTTGGCTTTTTAGTTGTTCAGCCAGAGGTGCTGTCTGGCGTGATTGCCAAACGATAGCATTATAGATAGGGAGCCCTGTTTTCTTATCCCAGACGACAGTTGTTTCACGCTGGTTGGTAATCCCGATTGCTTCGATTTGACTTGGTTTCACACCACTTTCGATGAAAGCACCCGCGATAACTGACTGAACAGAGTTCCAAATTTCATTGGCATTGTGCTCTACCCAACCTGCTTGAGGGAAAATCTGAGTGAACTCTTTTTGACTAGAGCTGACTTTTTCTCCTTTTTTGTTAAAAATGATGGCACGAGAACTGGTCGTTCCTTGGTCAATGGCCATGATGTATTTTTCTTGTGACATGTGCTGTCCTCCTGATAAAATCTTGAGGGGGTCCCTCTTTACAGTAACTAGTATACAAAATAAAGCGCTTTCTTGTTCATCAATTTTTTTTAAATTTTAAAAAAATGTGAGGAGATTGTGCGAATTTCACAAAAAAGACCTGAAAATTCAGGTCTTTTAGGCAAAGAGCATCTGACGAATCTTTGCCAAATCCTCCATATCCAAGTCGTTTTTTAAATAATAGATCGGAGTCTGTTCTTTCTTATGAATAGGGTTGTTGGTAATCAACAAATCATAATGTCGACTGGGGTCATAGGCTTCAATAGTAATGAAACGATTGTATTCCAAATACCGTTTCAAAAGGGCAGCCATCCTAGAAAAGACAAGGAAACCAGATGTCAAATCCAGACCAATCCTCATATGTTGGCCACCATTTTCTGCCATATACTCTATCAACTGGAGCCATTCCCAGAGAATTTTCTTATCCAAATCCGTCCCCTGCTGAAAGGCAGGTATAGCATGAAAAATTCTCTCTGCAGTCCCTCTAAAATCATGTTCCATCAGCAAATAGGGATGACGATTCTCTGTCTGGTATCTGTACTGATCTTGCAAGATATAGCCCTTGTAGAGATAAACTTGACCACAAAGCTGGCTGAGTTCATAGGTGACATGGTCCTCTGTATAGTCCCCCAGCAGCTCCTCCTTCTTCATCTCTTGAATCAATTGCGTCAGCAAATCGGCTAATTGCCCTCCAAAACCAAGGATATACTCCATAGTATGAAGGGGCAAGATACGATGGGAAAGGAGAAATGAAAAGAATACCATCATCTCACCATCCTCAGTTCCTAGAGGGATATGTTGCCCAGCAAAAAAGGACGGAGCCTTTCTCAGCAAACGAAGGTAGAAAATATTGTCAAAATACCCTCGCATTTTTTCTTCTATGACTTGAAACTGACAGGCGTTAACCCGAAGGCGCTGTTGACTGATGTGAACCCAGAGAACCAAGTCCAGTTTCTGACCTGAAGACAAGCTAGCACCGCAGATTTCTTCTAAGCTGGCAATCTCCTGCTTTCTCTCTGGCTTCTGCATATGTCCTTCCCATTCCTGACTGGACCACAACTTGCGAAAAAGACAGAAATAGAAATAGCGAATCTGATGCTCCGGACCTCGCCAACGGCCATTTTGGATGGATAAGTCAAACTCTGACAAAATCTGATTTAGACTAGCTAAGTGGCGACCAAGCGTGGCCTCGCTAATCATCAATTCTTGAGCCAACTGATGAGCTAGAAACTGTTGGTGATAGAGAAGGTAAACCAAAATTTGGTACTTAATGGCATTGTCTAGAAACAAGCTCCGAATCTCTCTCCCCTTGGTAGCTGCACCAATCGACAAGCGCAGATTTTCATCTTCCAAGTGGATGGTCAGCTCTAATCCTCTTTCCAAGGCATTTTCGTTAATCAGAGAGATATACTTGGTTAAGGTCGCCTTTGAAAAACCTGTTTCTTCCATGGCTTCCTTGACTGTTGTCTGCGAATCTTGTAATAGAAAGGAAAGGACTAAAAATTGGCCAGATTCGGCTTTTTCCATCAAATCACCTAAATACATTTGTTACCCCTTTCATTTTCTCCTTCAAGCATAGCATAAATCTTTCAAATGCTGAAATAATCTGTTTCTCATTTTATTTTAAGGTTGATTTCCTCGTCATTATTCCACAGAAACAGCAAACACACAGCTCCCCCTTTGGGCATTTTTATGCTAAAATAGTAGCTATGGATAAAATTATTAAAACTATATCAGAAAGCGGAGCCTTTCGTGCTTTTGTCCTTGATAGCACTGAAACCGTCCGCACTGCTCAAGAAAAACATCAAACCCAAGCCAGTTCAACCGTCGCACTTGGTCGCACCCTTATCGCTAGCCAAATTCTCGCAGCTAATGAAAAAGGAAATACCAAACTAACGGTTAAAGTTCTTGGAACAAGCTCTCTCGGTGCCATCATCACGGTCGCAGATACCAAGGGAAACGTCAAAGGCTACGTTCAAAATCCAGGTGTTGACATCAAAAAGACTGCAACGGGTGAAGTCCTAGTCGGACCTTTTGTTGGAAACGGTCAATTTCTCGTTATCACAGACTACGGTACTGGAAATCCCTACAACTCCATGACTCCCCTCATCTCTGGGGAAATCGGTGAAGACTTGGCATACTACCTGACTGAAAGCCAACAAACCCCTTCAGCAGTCGGCCTCAATGTTCTTTTGGATAAAGACGACAAGGTCGAAGTTGCCGGAGGTTTCCTTCTCCAAGTGTTGCCAGGAGCCAAGGACGAGGAGATTGCTCGCTTTGAAAAACGCATCCAAGAAATGCCAGCCATCTCAACCCTTCTGGAAAGTGACGACCATATCGAAGCTCTCCTCAAGGCTATCTACGGTGACGAATCCTACAAACGCCTATCTGAAGAAGAAATCCGTTTCCAATGTGACTGCAGCAAAGATCGTTTTATGAACGCTCTTGCCAGCCTTCCAAGCTCAGACCTTGAAGAAATGAAAGAGGAAGACCACGGGGCAGAAATCACATGTCAATTCTGCCAAACAACTTATAACTTTGATGAAAACGACCTGGAGGAACTCATTCGTGACAAATCTTAATACACCTTTTATGATTGGCAATGTTGAGATTCCCAATCGTACTGTTTTAGCACCCATGGCTGGTGTCACCAACTCAGCCTTTCGTACTATCGCAAAAGAGCTCGGAGCTGGACTCGTTGTGATGGAAATGGTCTCTGACAAAGGAATCCAATACAACAACGAAAAAACTCTACACATGCTTCACATCGATGAAGGCGAAAACCCTGTCTCTATCCAACTTTTTGGTAGTGATGAAGACAGCCTCGCTCGCGCAGCAGAATTCATCCAAGAAAACACTAAGACCGATATCGTCGATATCAACATGGGCTGCCCAGTTAACAAAATCGTGAAGAACGAAGCTGGCGCTATGTGGCTCAAGGATCCAGACAAGATCTACTCTATTATCAACAAGGTCCAATCTGTCCTTGATATCCCCCTCACTGTCAAAATGCGTACAGGCTGGTCTGATCCATCCCTAGCCGTGGAGAATGCCCTCGCCGCTGAGGCTGCAGGTGTCTCTGCTCTCGCCATGCACGGCCGTACCCGCGAACAAATGTACACAGGTCACGCAGACCTTGAGACTCTTCACAAGGTCGCTCAAGCTCTGACCAAGATTCCATTTATCGCAAATGGTGATATCCGTACGGTCCAAGAAGCCAAACAGCGTATCGAAGAAGTCGGGGCTGACGCTGTCATGATTGGTCGCGCAGCCATGGGAAACCCCTATCTCTTCAACCAGATCAACCACTACTTTGAAACAGGAGAAATTCTCCCTGACTTGACATTTGAAGACAAGATGAAAATCGCCTACGAGCACTTGAAACGCTTGATTAACCTCAAAGGGGAAAACGTAGCCGTTCGTGAATTCCGCGGCCTCGCTCCTCACTATCTCCGAGGAACATCTGGCGCTGCCAAACTTCGTGGAGCCATTTCACAAGCTAACACCCTAGCAGAGATTGAAGCCCTCTTGCAATTAGACAAAGCATAATACACAAAAAAACCGTAACTCACTTCGAGTTTACGGTTTTTTATCCTAGGAAATCCTAGAGACTATTATTGAATCAAGGCAACACTCGAAACTTTACCATCCGCACCTGTTGTAATTTGGATGATTTTCCCGCCACCGATTTTGGCATTATACTTGCCATCATCAAGTGTGTAAGAGTAGCCTCTGATAGAATAGTTTTCTTTCTTTCCATCTGCAGTTTCTACTGTAAATTGGCCCCCTGATGAAACCGTAATAGTTTCGCCATTTGCTCCCTTCCAGTTGCCTGCAGCTGCTGAGAAATCACCATCGACCATGGTTAAAACACCCTTGTAGCGTTTGTTGTGTTCTGCTTGCTTGTCTTGAAGTTTGCGGTCAGTTGTTGGATCATAGCTTGACTGGTTAGACTGGGCTTGAGAACCTTGCTGGGTTGACGGAGCCTGAGAAGGGGCTGGTTGACTAGGAGTTGCTTGTTCTTGTCTTGATTCAGGGGCTGGTTTCGCTTGTGACTGATCTGCTGTTGTAGAAGACTGGTCAGAAGATGCTTGAGCCTTTTCAGATGAAGCTGAGCTTGAAGATTTTTGAGTTTTGCTTTCTTTGTTAGAAGAAGCTGCTTTAGAACTTGATGATTGGCTTGTCTTTGCAGAGCTGCTGGTTTGAGTGGTTTCGTTTTTATTTCCACAAGCTCCCAGTAGCAAGGTAGAAGCCAATACAGTCGCTGTCATCAATTTGATATAGGTTTTCTTTTTCATTTTTCTACTCCTTTGTAACATTTTTGAAATGTTAAGAAATCTTTTTGTAATATAATTGTAACATTGGACTTTGAATCTGTCAACTATTTAGAGAAACTATTTTAAAAATTATTCTCTCTACTATCTCTATTCGTAATCGAAACGAAAAAATAGGAAAATTTTTTAGATAAGAGTCCTATTTTTTACACCACCTTTGTGTAATCGCTTGCATTGTTCTAAAATAAATACAGTCGCAACAACAAAGTAACTTAATAAGGGCAAACAAAGAGGTCGGGAACTTTGTCCCGACCTCACTTTTTATTTCAATCGATAGGTTTTTCTTGGTTTCTTTTTAGGCACTCGTTTGAGTCCGACTTCTTCTACATATTCGCCGTATTTTACGAGAAAGTTATTGCTGACAATGGGCCGACCGGGGTTGATGAGATTGACCAGTTCGGTTCCTTCATAGACAGTGAACTCCTCCTCCAGCAGATAGAGGAAGGTCGGATTCCAGTCGAGACGGCCTTGGATTCGTTTGATGGATTCTTGGATAATGGCATAATGGTCAAAGGCGAAGGCTTGCTCCTCCAGCTCCACTCCCTCTAGGAAGCATTTGCCTGTCTGGAAATCGACATCTACGAAAACGACATCCTTGGCATCGTCTCCAGCCTGAACGAGGTCTAAGGCACGACTAGGTAGGTACACTAAGTGGGCAATGGTCACTGTCCAGCCCCGTGGATCACGACCGGGGGTCGATACGGTCATCAATTGCTCGATTTTTTCTAAAGGTAGATCGAGATTGACTTCTTCTCTCACTTCGCGCTGACAGGCATGTGCAGCATCTTCCCCCTTATCCATAAAGCCTCCAACCAAAGCCAAACAGTTTTGATAAGGGTGAGCCTTGCGACGGATCAGCAGGAGCTTGATTTTTCCTTCGACAAAGCAGTAGGCCACCATATCCACTGTCACACTTGGTTTTTCATATTGAGGGAGTTCTTGCTTGTAGTACCAGTCTAAAAACTCCTCCTGACTGGCATGGATTTCATAATATTCTTTTTCCGTCATCCCGGCTGGAATCTTTATGTCTGCCATCTTATGCCTCCTTTCGAACTGCCTTGGTCCATTGGTACCAACCCACTAGACTATTGAGTGTGTAAACCCAGTACATCCCCTGAATGTGGATATTTTCACCCCACCAGAGATAAATACTAAAGAGATTGGTTGCAATCCAGAAAATCCATTGCTCACGGTAGAGACGTGTCATCAAGAGCTGACCAACACCATTAGTCGCATCGGTTACACTATCACGGAAAGGGCGAGCACTATTGATACTTTGATAAGCCAAGCCCATACCAATCCAGATAATGGCAGTCAAGGCCAAGTACTTGAGCCAATCAAGAACAGATAATTTCTTAGCTTCAAAGTGGGATTCTTCTGGTTTTCCTTGGTCGTTGATACGATTGGACAACCAAGCATAGAGACCAATCGGCTGCATGACAAAGAAGTAAACGGTCGTCAAAACTTCTCCATAAAAAGTCGCGTTCATGGCCAAGATCAAGTAGATAGCAGAGTTAATGGCCCCAAAGAGATAATTGCTTGCACGCCCTTCTGCTACCAAGATAACACAGACAATCCCAGTCCAAGATGCAAACAAGCTTAGCCAGTCATGACTTTCCGTATTTTGTGTGAATTCCAAGATCAAGGGAACACTTGACAAGGCGATGAGATACAACCACTGGAAAAGACTACGGTCGACAAAGAGATCTTTCCAGAGCAAACGCATGATTCCTACAAAACCAATCTTGCGGGCTTCCGCATGGACGTTTTTAAAGTTTTCGATAAATTGTGTGATTTTTTTAGTTACTGTTTTCATAATTTTCTCCTAATCTGCTTGGTAAATGGCATCGATAGCCACTTTGGCTACTTCATAATTGCCTAGGTAATCCTCCGCTAGATAAACTAGTGGAATGGTGGTTAAGTATCGCTCCCTCATCTGATCCAAATGCTGGGAAAAACTGTAGCGAATGTGGTCTTCTGCCATGGTCATATCTCTAAATCCGTCATTGACATAGGAGCCAACAGGCTGCACAAAGAGAATCAAGTCCCATTTTTCCTTAGCCAAGATTGAAACAAAGAGATTGTCAAAGGTTTCTCCTGATAAGTCCTCTTGGTCCTCAGTCTCCATGTAATAGTCATAGTAGCCCTTGGTTACCAAGGAGTTGGTATCGGCTATCACAAGGCCTCGATTGGCATTACTATCGATTAACTTAGAGGTCTGGTCATACTGCCCTAAAAGGAGATAATAATAATCCTTTGGAGTCAATTCATCGTCGCGGACATTGTTTTTGATCTGGTACTCACGCGCGTATTCCAGACTAACGGGCGCATCGTAATACCTTGCCAAATCCTTGGCCAGATTGGTCTTCCCATTGCTAGCACTTCCCATAATCAACACTTTCTTTGTAAACTGACGACGGAAGGGTTGAGCGATGTATTTCCAATATTTGCTTGGATTTTCTCGAATCATAGTCGCTGAGATACCAAACTTTCTTTCTTGCAAGACAGTGCCAAATCCACGTTTAGCTAGCTCTTGCTGGTAGTCTGCTTCTCCTACAAAAAAAGTCAGTTCTTGCTGGGTTTCATCATAGGAAATCTCCGCTAACATCTGGTCCAACCACTCCTGCCAGCCCATAGGGTAACGGGGAAGGTTGGTCTCATCCAGCTTGCAGACAGAGGTCAACTCGTCATCCCGAAAAGCCTCTCGGATATAGCGAAATCGTTTTTGAAGACTTAAACCTACCTGCTCACCTCGGTCTCCTTCATAGCCTGAAACGACTACCCAGACCTGGTCACACTGACGCTTCGCTCGCTGGATCAGATCGATATGACCTTGATGGAGAGGGGCGAAGGTCCCAAATACCACTGCTGTTTTCTTTTTCATAAACGTTTTACCTTTTTATAATTTTTGATATTTTTATTTTCTATGTTTTTATTATATACTATATTTTTGTTTTGTCAATAGTTTTTTATCATTTTTTATAAAAAAGTAGAAAAAAGAATCAGGATTGCTCCTGATTCTCCATTTT
>NZ_KV821982.1:0-3918 GCF_001815805.1 Streptococcus sp. HMSC072D05 | reverse complement strand
TTTTAAGCAATATCAAATTTTAGTTTACCAGCTTTGACACCAATCTTGAGGGTCTTGCCTGCCACCAGCTCCCCCTTAAGAAGGAGTTCTGCCAACTTGTCTTCCACTTCTGTTTGCAGGGTTCTGCGAAGTGGGCGAGCTCCCATTTCTGGATCATAACCTTGGCTTGCTAGTAACTTCAACGCTGAAGCTTGCAGTTTCAAGTCGATGCCTTTCTCTGCTAGGCTAGCAATTAATGGTTTAACCATGATCTTAACGATTTCCTGCATGTGTTCGCTATCCAAGCTATGGAAGACCACCTTTTCATCAATACGGTTAATAAACTCTGGTCGATAAGCTTTTTTCAACTCTTCAAACATGCGTTTTTCCATATTTTCCTGGTCAAAACGAATGTCTTTGGCCCCAAAACCGACCGTCTTGTCATCACGAAGGGCTGTCGCACCAAGGTTTGACGTCATGATGATAATGGTATTTGAAAAATCAACCTTGCGCCCCTTGCTATCTGTCAAGACACCGTCGTCCAAAACCTGCAAGAGGACATTAAAGATGTCTGGATGGGCCTTTTCTACCTCGTCAAAGAGAAGTACTGAGTAAGGTTTGTTGCGAACCTTCTCGGTCAACTCCCCACCTTCCTCGTAGCCCACATAGCCAGGAGGTGCTCCATTGAGACGGCTAGCCGCAAATTTCTCCATATACTCACTCATATCAAAGCGGATAAGGGCTGATTCGTCATCAAAGAGGACTTCTGCCAGAGCCTTGGCCAATTCGGTCTTACCGACTCCTGTCGGCCCTAGGAACATAAAGGAACCAATCGGACGCTTGTGACTACGAATACCTGACTGATTGCGACGAATGGCACGACTAATGCTTGAAACAGCTTGATCTTGGCCGATGACACGTTTGTGTAGTTCAGCCTCCAAATTCAGGTATTTCTTGGCATCCGTTTGCGTCAGTTTTTGGACTGGGATACCCGACAAGCGACTCAAGGTGGTCAAAATATCAGATTCTGTTACCAAGTCTTTATAGACAGGAACTTCCTCTTCTTTTGCGATTAGCTGGGCAGCTTGTTCCCACTTGCCATCCATCAGGGCCTTGTCAGCTGGAGTCAAGTCGGATTCGTCTGCTTTCACATGCTTGGATTTGTTTTGCACTGTTGCTGCCGCCTCATCTAAGAGGTCGATAGCAGAGTCTGGCAAGTGACGACTGGTCAAGTAACGATGCGCCATCTTGACAGCCGTTTCAACAGCTTCATCTGTGATTTGCACACGGTGGTGTTTCTCATAGGTGGCCTTCAAACCTTGCAAAATGGTCATACTGTCAGCTAGACTTGGCTCTTCAATCGTCACTTTGGCAAACCGACGAGAAAGGGCAGCATCTTTTTCGATGTGTTTCTGGTATTCTTCCTGAGTGGTGGCACCAACCGTTCTCAAAGTTCCACGAGCCAAGGCTGGCTTCAAGATATTGGCTGCATCCAGAGTCGAGTCAATACCGCTACCAGAACCCATGATGGTGTGGAGTTCATCGATAAAGAGGATCACTTTGCCATCTTCCTCTATATCCTTGATGATATTGTTCATGCGCTCTTCAAAATCTCCACGGAAACGTGTCCCCGCAACAACATTCATCAAATCAAGCTCTAGAACACGCATCTTTGCCATTTCCGCAGGCACATCCCCACTGGCAATACGCTGAGCAAGACCAAGTGCCAGAGCTGTTTTCCCGACACCCGCATCTCCAACCAAGACCGGATTGTTCTTGGTCTTCCGACTCAAAATCTGAATCATACGTGAGATTTCCTTGTCTCGACCGATAACTGGCTCTAACTTGCCAGAACGCGCTTGCTCCGTCAGGTCATGCGTGTAGTCCTCTAGACCACCACTTTGAGCTTGAGGCATGCCCATCATATTGGCCATGGAATTTTGCTTGTCAGTTACTGTGCGATGGCGTTGACGCAAAGCCTTGAGATCTTCTCTTGTCCAGCCAGCACGCTCTTCTAGATTACGACGAAGAGCAGCAATTCTGACCTGATCTTTCTGGTCTTCATAAGAGAAGCCTGCTCTCTCCAAGATGCGAGTTGCCAAAGCATTACCATCATGCAAAATCGCATAGAGGACATGCTCTGTCCCTAGCACCTTAGCATGTACCACTGAGGCTACATATTCTGCTTCCGCAAAGAGGACCTCCAAACGATGGGAAAAGGGTAATTCCGTAAAAGTTTCATCTTGGCTATAGTCGGTTTCAGTCAGTTCCAACGCAACCTCTTCTAAACGGTCCATTTCATAAGGATAATCATTTAGAGTCGCACCTGCCACACTGTAACTGTGATTGGACATGGCAATCAATAAATGCCAAGACTCTAGATAACGGGCTCCAAAATGGCTCGCAACCATGTAGGCACTTTCGATACATTCATTCAATGCTTTTGAATAGTTCATCTTACTTCTCTTTTCTATCTACCTCTTGTAATAGCTGTCGGAGCATATTGGCACGGACAGCTGAGGATTCTTCCCCTAGGACACGATCTGTTGCTACAGAAGTCAGCAAGGTCATTTCCTGCTTGGTCATCAAGTCCTGCTCCACCAAAAGCTGGAGAATATCCTCATAGATTTCTTGACTAACTCGCTCACCAATCGAGTAAAGCAAATCGCGGAGCATCTCGTGATGATTGGAAAACTCAATACGCCCTATGCGAATGTAGCCTCCGCCACCACGCTTGCTCTCAACTAAGTAACCTCTGCTTTCCGTAAAGCGGGTCTTGATGACATAGTTGATCTGACTAGGTACAACCTGAAAGGTATCTGCCAACTGGCTCCGTTGCAATTCCACGATACCAGACTGGTCTAAAATCGCCTTGATATAGGCTTCGATATGATCTGATGTATTTTTAAATCTCATAGTGAATCAAACTCCTTCTTTGAACCTTGACTATCTTTGACTATTATACCGAAATTTTTGATTTTTTTAAAGGAAAAGGGAGCAAGTTGCGAAGATTATTATAAACTATCCAAAACAAAAAGATGGGACCGTAAAACAGTCGCCATCTTTTTTAGTTATTCAAAGTTAAGATTAGTCAACTTTTTTAGCACGGTATACAAGTCCTGCCAAAGCTGCAAGAACTAGACCAAGAATAGTAGAGAATGCTGTAAAGTCTGCTCCACCAGTGTTTGGCAAATCTCCCTTAGGCTGTTCACCCTTAGGATCTTCCTTAGGTTCTTCTTTTTTCGGTTCAGTATACGTGTTAGTGATTGTTGGGTTGTTACCTGTAACTGTTGTTACAAGTTTGCCTGCACCGTTGTCAACCACTTCAACTGTCACTTTGTAAGAATTCTCATCATATTTGATATTCTCATCGTTACCTTTTACTTCAGTAATAGTGTAAGTGTGCTCACCTGCTTCTTTGTACTCAATTGCTGTGAAAGTAACAGTACCGTCTGCAGCATTTGTAGCTGTTTCGATTACTTCGTTACCTTCTTTAAGTTCAAACTTAAACTGACCTGCTACAAGTTCTTTTTTACCATTCAAGACTTTCTTAGCTGTTAAGTTTACTTGTGTTGAAGACGCGACATAAGTGTTGGTGAAGGTTGGGTTGTTGTCTTTTACATCTGCAACAAGTTTACCTTGTCCATTATCTGTAACTTTTACTGTTACATTGTGAGTAGATTTATCGTAAGTTACACCTGCTTCGCTACCTGCTTTTTCAGAGATAGTGTATGTGTGGTCGCCTGCTTCTTTGTACTCAATACCTGCGAAAGCAACTGTACCGTCTGCAGCGTTTGTCGCTGTTCCGATTACTTTGTCACCTTCTTTAAGTTCAAACTCATATTTACCGGCTTCAAGAGCTTTACCATTCAAGACTTTAGTAGCCGTGATGTTTACAGTTGCTGAAGATGCTTTATAAGTGTTGGTGAAAGTTGGGTT